>DATCXR010000533.1:0-4831 GCA_036565685.1 Gemmatimonadaceae bacterium | reverse complement strand
CCGGCTGCTGCTGGTCGGTCTGTGCAGCCGCCGGGGGCGGCCGGCGCACGGACCCCGGCTGCAACTGCAGCTGGGCGGCCAGCGCACCGAAGACATCGTCGAGCGCAGCGTCGCCCGAGCCGCGCTCGATCTCGGCGCGGTGCACCGCGCCGGTGGAATCCGCATCCATCATGATGTCCGTGGCGGCGAACACGGTGTTCTTTCCGTGCACCACGCGCGGACACTCGACGGCGAGTATGGCATCGGCACGTGCGCGCATCTCCTCGAGCGTGATACGGGCCTGCAATGCGCGTGGCGTGTAGAAGCGCGTCGTCCCGAGTACGCATGCCGTGAGAAGCGATATCGCAATCATCCGGCTATACGACAGCCATCGCATCGCCGTACGAGTAGAAGCGATATCCTCCATCTATTGCCTCACGATACGCGCGCATCGTCAGCTCGTAGCCCGCGAAGGCGGCTACCAGCATCACGAGCGTGGAGCGGGGAAGATGAAAATTCGTGATCAGTTTGTCTACCGCGCGAAAGCGGTATGGCGGACGGATGAAGATATCCGTTTCACCAGAGGTCGGCGCGAAGCTCCCGTCCGGACGAACCGCGCTCTCGAGCGAGCGGGTGCTGGTGGTGCCCACCGCCCATATCGCCCCTCCGCCAGCGCGCGTGGCGTTGAGCGCGTCGGCTGCGGCGTCGGGGAGCGTGTACCACTCCTCGTGCATCACGTGCTCGGCGGGGTCCTCCACCTCCACTGGCTTGAAGGTCCCCGCGCCCACGTGGAGCACGAGCTCCACCCGGCGCACGCCGCGCTCGCCCAGCGCTCGGAGGAGCTCGGGAGTGAAATGCAATCCCGCCGTGGGCGCGGCCACCGAGCCGGACTCGCGCGCGTAGACGGTCTGGTAGCGCTGCGCATCGCTCTCCGTATCCGCGCGCTCGATGTACGGCGGGAGCGGGATGTGCCCGTGCCGCTCGATCGCCGCGACCACGTCGCCCCCTGCCGCGCTCACGTGGACGATGCGGGTGCGCCTGTCGGTGATCTCGAGGATCTCCACATCGAAACCGGGGGCCACGTGTACCACGCGCCCAGGTCGCAACTTTCCGCCCGGGCTCACCATCGCCTCGAAGCGGCCGTCGCCCAGCGGTCGGAGAAGAAGCACCTCCGCCGGCGCGCCGGAGTCGCGCTTTCCCAGGAGCCGCGCGCGGAAGACCTTCGTGGCGTTGAGCACCAGCGCGTCGCCCGCGGGGATGATCTCTTTCAGATCGCGGAAGCGGTGGTGCGTGATGCGACCGCTGTCGCGCTCCACTACCATGAGCCGGCTCTCGTCGCGCGGCTCGACGGGGTACTGGGCGATGCGGTTGGGAGGAAGCTCGAAGTCGTAATCCGAGGTGCGATTGCCAGCGGTCACTCGACCACCGCGATCGAGCTCTTCTCCACCACACGGTTCCCGGTGGCGCGGTCGGTGATGGTCACCTCTATGTCGTAGCGCCCCGGCGAGGCATCGCCAAGGTCGAGCGCCACGTGGTCGAGAGCCACGTTCGTTGCGGGGATGCGTCTGGGGAACGAGAGCGTCACCTCGTCATTGCCGCCGTGGGAGATCCCCACCAGGCCGGCCACGCCGCCCACGATCTTCGCTGCGAGCGCGCCGATCCCGCCGCGCCGTACGCGCGCGACCTTGATGTTGACGTCGTACTCATCGTTACCGTCGCGCGGCGTGAGACCGTACGTCTCCCAGAGGAGCGAGAAGGGTTGGCCGCTCCTCACGACGCCGAGGTTGGGATCGATGTCGAAGTCGTACCAGCGACCAGACGTGGAGCCGGCTCTCTCGGTGACCTTCGCCGCCACGAGCAGGTCGCTCATCCCGAAGCCACTGTACGCGTTCACCTCGATGCGGCTCGCGCCGCGCGCTCCTCGCATCGCGTCGGGTTGCAGTGCCTCCACCCGGTACAGGAACGTTCCCGACGGGACGCGCGTGTTCCAGCTCCGCAGCTCGCCGGAGGCCGTCTTCCGGAAGTCGAGCACCTGGCGCGTGCTGTCGTGGAATATCGGCTCCGCGCGCCACGTGTAGGCGCGGAAGTCCAGATCCAGCGCGCCGCGCGCGAGATCTATCCCGTTGATGAGTCGTCCCACCGGAACCCGCGCGGCCACGAAGACATCGCCCGAGTCGGCTGGCGCGCGGAAGCGAACGAGCTGCACGGGAATCGAGTCCACGTAATGTTCGTCACCGGCATTGCGCCACACTACGGGAACTGTATCGCGCAGACGCCGCAGCTCGCGCAGATCGGGAGGAGCGAGCGTGGCAACCCCGTAGGTGGGAAGCTCGCGGAAGAGGAACGACTCGTCGGCGCTGTACCACCAGAGCACCTGGATGCGCGACTCCTCGTGACGCACGGGATCGGGCGGGAAGGAAATCACGGCCGGCGGCGGACCGTATCGCACGTACACCTCGCCGCGCTCCGTGTCGGCGCCGTGGACACCGAACTCCTCCACCGAGAATCGGAGCTCCGCATACACCACCCGGCTCAGGAACTCCAGTCGATGCTCGTTGTCCTCGGTGCTCCAGAGCGGGTCGGCCATGAGCCAGTACATCTGCCGCAGGTTCTCCTGCTCGGAGTCGGGGAGACGGGCGGCGCCCGCGGAGTCGCGCGGAGTGAAGATGCGACCGAGGCGGTCGTATCTCGCACGCTCGCGCGCGGGGAGAGCGCGAAGCCCACGGTTGAAGGCCGTGTCGGCCGCAAGGTCGTTCCCCAACCGGTGCTCGGCGAGACCGCTGGCGAGCCAGGCCCACGCGTCGTCGGAGTCGGCATCGAGGCGCATGCGGGCCACGTGCTCCAGCTCCACCCAGCGCTGCCGGTCGGCGAGCGCCATGTACGTATGCCGGAGCGCGCCCACGTTGGCGGGATCCGCGGCCAGCGCGTCGGAGAAGTGGTCCCAGGCGCGGAGGTACTCGCGCTGCCCCGACCAGTCCTGCGCCGCGGCGCGGATGGTCTGGTTGTCTATGAAGTACGCGATGGACCGTGGGTCCTTGGTGAAGGTACGATCCTTCACGTTGTCGAGGATGTAGCTGTAGATGTGCCGGTTGGCGCGGTCCACGTAGCGGCGCCACCACGCCATCCCGAGCTCGTCCTGCGCGCGCGCCATCGCGACGCTGTCGCCGCTCTTGCGAGCGGCGTCGAGCGCCTTATCGAAGAGCCCCTTGGCGCGCGAGCGAACCTTCGCCGAATTCGACGTGAGATAGAAGCGGCCGAGGTCCACCAGGTAGCCCGCGTTCTCCTCGCGCACGGCCTGCTTCAGCGACTCCTCCGCGACATCCAGCAGCGAGTCGTTGGCCGTACGCTCCATGAAGCCCGTGCGCCCCTCGGCGTCGGAGAGCCCCCATGCGAGCATGCCGCGGTAATGCCAGGTCTCCGACCCGGCATCGGCGCGCTGGATGACCGCGTCGAGCGACTGCAGCTCCTTCAACGAGTCGCTGCGCGAGATGAGCGACGCGGATGGCGCAACGCCGGAGGCGGCTTGTGCACACGCCACCCCCGGCGCTACCGAGAGCGCGCCGGCGAGCACGGAAGGGAGGAGCAGGCGGCGCATGCTGTATCCTACGAAGAGTGCACCGGGGTCTGTCAAGCTGTGGAAGCGCGCTATGCGCCATGCGCGGATTGGTCCCGGCGCGCTTCCTCCTCTGAAGCGGGCGCTCGCCGGGCGCGGTTCGACCGTCTGGCGCCGGGGGCGCGCCTCAGAACAGGCTCGGCTGGCTCCCCTGCGGTTGAGGCGGCGTGTAGCCAAAATGGCGATACGCCTGCGGCGTCGCCACCCGTCCGCGCGGGGTGCGCTGGAGAAAGCCGTTCTGCACGAGATAGGGCTCGTAGACTTCCTCGATGGTACTCGCATCCTCGCCCACCGCGGCGGCGATGGTCGTGATCCCCACCGGGCCGCCCTCGAACTTCTCGATGATGGTGCGGAGGACGCGCGAGTCCATGTCGTCGAGGCCGAACTCGTCCACGTCGAGCATCACCAGCGCGTCGGCGGCCACGGGCTTCGTGATCCTCCCCTCGGCGCGCACCTGAGCGAAGTCGCGCACGCGCCGGAGAAGACGGTTCGCAACGCGCGGAGTCCCGCGAGCACGCCGCGCGATCTCCAGTGCGCCGGCATCCTCCACCGGCACGTGAATCACCTCGGCCGAGCGGGTGACGATCTGCTCCAGGTCTTCCACCGGGTAGTAGTTGAGCCGCTCGATGATCCCGAAGCGCGCGCGCATGGGCGGCGTGAGCATCCCGAAGCGCGTGGTGGCACCGATGAGCGTGAAGCGCTCGATCGGCATGGTGATGGTCTGCGCCTTCGGTCCCTCGGAGAGGCGGATGTCTATCCGGTAGTCCTCCATGGCGGGGTAGAGAAACTCCTCGATGATCGGACGCAGCCGGTGGATCTCATCGATGAAGAGGATGTCGCCTTCGCGCATGTTGGTGAGCGTGCCCACCAGGTCGCCCGGCTTCTCGAGCGCGGGCCCGGAAGTAGTGCGGATGTTGACGCCCAGCTCGCGCGCGATGAGCTCCGCCAGCGTGGTCTTGCCGAGCCCTGGAGGGCCGTAGAAGAGCGTATGGTCGAGCGGCTCGCGGCGCTCGAGAGCGGCGTCTATGTAGATGCGAAGGCTCTCCTTCACCTTGCTCTGGCCGATGAACTCGGCCAGGCGCTGCGGGCGGAGCGAGAGTTCGACTACCGACTCGTCGGGGATTACTTCGGGGGTGGTGATCTCGGCGCGGGTCATGGCTACACGGTTAGCTGCTGTTCTGCGGGGTCCGGCGGGGTCAGGTCTGGAATCGTGAATCGATACGGCCGGCTGCTCCGGCC
>DATCXR010000531.1:0-6710 GCA_036565685.1 Gemmatimonadaceae bacterium | reverse complement strand
AGGGTGCCCGGCACTTCGCCACGATCCGTGGTTATTTGAACACGGCTCGTAAGCAGGGTCGCTCCCCACTCGAGGTGCTCAGGGATCTCTTCAATGGTCATCCCTTCCAGCCCGCAGTAGCTCTACCTGAGTAGTTACGATTCCAGACCTGACCCCGCCGTTCGTCTCCTTGCCACGCTGGCGTGTCTGGGCGCGTTCGCCGGGAATTGCGTCGCCGCGCAGCCGACGGCGGCGGAGTTGACGCGGGATTCCACATACCTACTCACCACCGCCGATCCCGCGCGCGCTCCGTCGCCCTTTCTCGGCAACGGGCACTTCAGCGTGGTGATCCCCGCGTCGGGGCTTGGTCCATCGCTCTCTCTCGTTGCAGGGGTCGAGGAGCACGCGCCGGGCGACGTCGCGCGGATCGTGGCGCTCCCCGCGTGGAACACCATCGCCATCGTGGACGGTGACGCCCGTCTCGATGGCGCATCGCCAGCGAGCGCGCTGCGCTCGTACCGCCAGGTGCTGGACATGCGGACCGGCACGGCGCACACGAGCTACGCCTGGGTGAACGGAAGTCATCGCATCTCGGTGCGCGTGGAGAGCTTCGTCTCGCGCGCCGACCCGCATCTCGCGGGAGTGCGGCTCGAGATCGTCCCGCGCTACGCGGGACGCGTGCGGATGCGATTCGCGATCGCGGGCCGGCCGCCTCCGAATCGGTTGGCGCTCGCCGAGCTCGAACGGACAGAGCCGGACTGGGGACCCAGGGAGCTCTGGTATCCGGGACAGATGGTCGTCCACAGTCGAGATGCGCAGCTCGAGGAGGGCGGCGCGCGTCTCCGCATGACGTCGAATCCAGCAGGAAGCTCGGCCGCGGTTGCGGAAGTGGCTACCGTGCGCTGGCCACGGACACTCCGGCGCGCCTCCACACACAGCACCGCGCGCGGCGACACCGCCATGGTGGAGGTGGAGTTCGACGCATCACCTGGACGGAGCTATGCCTTCTCACAGGTGGTCCGCGTAGTTGCATCCACCGAAGGCGCCAATCCTCTCACGTTGGCGACGCTCGAGGCAGCGCGGGGGAGATCGCGCGACTACGCCGCGCTCTCGGACGCCAACGCGCGCGCCTGGCGGGAGGAGTGGGAGACCGACATGGAGATCGACGGCGATCCTCAGCTCCAGCGCCTCGTGCGCTCGATGCTCTTCTATCTACTCTGCAGCGCCGACAGTGGAACCATGCTCGGGATCCCCCCGATGGGTCTCTCGAGCGGTGGGTACTACGGACACATCTTCTGGGACTCCGACACGTGGATGTTCCCTCCGCTCCTCGTGACGCACCCCGACATCGCACACTCGCTCGTCGCATTCCGCGCGGGCTCCCTCGGTGCCGCCCGCGCGAACGCGCGCGCCAACGGCTTCCGCGGCGCGATGTATCCGTGGGAGTCGGACTACCAGGGGCACGAGGCCACGCCGCGCTTCGCCGCACAGAACGCGAGCTCCGAGATCCACGTGACCGGCGACGTGGCGCTCGCGCAGTGGCAGTACTACCTCGCCACCGGTGACTCCGCCTGGCTCGCGCGCGAGGGCTTCCCGGTGATCGGCGCTACCGCCGACTTCTGGGTGAGCCGCGCCACTTACGACTCCACCGACAACCGCTCGCACATCGAGAACGTCGTGTCGGTAGCCGAGGGGCTGATCGGCGTGACCGACGACGCCTACACCAACGCCGTCGCGCGCAAGAACCTGCGCATCGCCGAGGCGGCGAGCAGGGAACTGGGGAGGGAGCCCGACCCACGCTGGGAGCGGCTCGCCAGCACTCTCGCCATGCCGTACGACTCGGCGAGTGGCTTCTTCCGCACCTACGCCGGCGCGCCGGACTCCACGCTCGGGGATGTCACGCCGCTCCTTGCCTACCCGCTCGCCGTTCCGATGACGGAGCAGGCGAAGCGCGCACAGCTCGAGCAGGCGATCCGGCAGCTCCTGGAGGAGGGGCAGGGCGCCATGATGGGCTCGACGCTCCTGTCGGTCGATGCGGCCGAGCTGGGCGACAGCGCGCTGGTGGATTCGCTGCTGCCGCACAGCTACCGCGAGCACCTCATGGGTCCCTTCCTCATGCTCTCGGAGACTCCGCGCAACGCCGCCGTGTACTTCGCGACGGGCGCGGGCGGCTTCCTGCAGCAGGTGATCTTCGGCTATACCGGTCTCCGTCTGGGGGAGGGAGGACTCGAGGAAGCGTTTCCTCCGGTGCTTCCTTCGAACATCAACCGACTCGTGCTGCGCGGCGTGCACGTGCGGGGCAAGCGCTACGACATCGTGGTGGATTCCGCCGGCCGGCGCATCGTGCCACATGCCGATGGCGGACGCATCGATGAACGGAGTCACGGCTCGGGACTTCACGGGGCCCGGCGCCGTGTGGCACCGGTGCTCGACTTCCCCGAGCCAGGGATGGACGACACTGCGGCTTACCAGGGGTACAGGACGCGCTTCTACCGCGATTCGAAGGGGGACGCGCTCCAGGTCTACCTCGATGGTCGCAGCGGCCGCGTGGTCAACATGTGGGCCGATGCCGCCGACGAGAGCATCGGCTTCACCGCGCGCGGAGCCGAGGGGCGCCCCGCGTCGCTCGGCTGGGGGAGCGACGGCGCAACCGTGGCGGATTCCGGAGCGGTGCGCACTCTGACGTATACACTCACTGCCTCCGAGCCGCGGCTCGACATCGGCTTGTTTCTCCTCGGTTCCATGCGCGTGGAGCGCGACTTCCAGTACGCACACCAGCATCTCGAATCTTTCGGAGCGCCCCGGTTCCGCGTGAAGGAGCTGGCGGAGCTCATCGACAACCTGCGCACCTTGCCACCCGATGAGCGGCGGCGGGGGCTCGCGCTGCTGAACGCGACGAGCATCGAGCAGCTTTCCAGCCGGCTCACGCCGACGCTGACCTCGCGCTGCGCAGGGAGCGCGTGCGTGGTGCGCGCGGTGCATACGAGCTTCGATGGTGCCCACCATCTGGCGCTCGAGCTGCGTTCCGATCCGCGGGAGGTGCGCACCAGCGTCGCGGGAAGAACCGTGAGCATGCGTGCGCGCTCCGGTGCGCCGATCCGCGTAGCTGTCACCGTCGCCACCGATGCGGCGGCGCTCACGCCGCTCGGGCGCGATGAGATCTTCAGCGCCGACTTCCTCCGCTTCCTCGCCGCCGCGCGCGCCGCGCACGACAGCGTGCTCCGCGCCTTGGGCGCGGGAAAGCCGAGCCCCGCCGATTCCGCAACCATCGCGCGCTACCGCTGGCTCGAGCGCGAGGTGCGCAGCGTGGAGCTGCTGAGCACTAAAGAGAAGCTCATGGCCGGGATGCCGAACTACGCCACCTACTTCGGCCGCGACATGATGATGAGCTCCCTCATGATGCAGCCCATCTGGAGGGAGGAGATGGGCGAGCACGTGATCGCCAGCGTCCTCCGGAAGCTTTCGCCGCGCGGCGACGTGAGTCACGAAGAAGCGCTGGGCAGCCAGGCGATCCGCGAGCACGCGAGCGTGTACAACGCGCTCATCGCCGACTCGCTTCCTGCCGCACGTCGCCGCTCGCGCGCGTCGGCCGACAGTGTGCTCGCCCGCGCACGCATGGAGCTGCGCGACATCCGAGTGGTACGCGAGAATTATCACATGATGGACGACGAGTTCCAGTTGGCCGTCGTCGCAGCGCGTTACCTCGAAGACCCTGACGTCCCCGCCGACCGGAAGCGTGCCTTCCTCCTCGCAACCGGATCGAGCGACAGTAGCTCGCGTCTCGCGCTCCTCCTGCGCGAGCTCTCGCTGGTGACTTCGGAGACGGGCCCGTACACGCGCGACCCGGTGGTGCAGAACCTCATCGCCTTCCCGAAGCTCGACTCCACACACTGGCGCTCCGCGAGCTGGCGCGACAGCCAGACCGGGTACGCGAACGGTCGCTTCGCGATGGACATCAACGTGATCTGGGCCCCCGAGGCGCTCGAGTCCATCGCTCGGATGGTCGATGTGTTCCACGCCCTCGGCTTCACTGCAGCGGCACTCGATTCACTCGCACCGGAGGCCGCACGGACTCCACTGGGGGAATACATACATGATCCTGCGCGTGCGCGAGACGACGCCAGGGTGTGGCGAACCGCCGAGCGCCACTTCGTGGTCGCGCTGGCGCCATCGGAGGTGCGAAAGCGCATCGGGTCGAAGCTCGCCGCGCTCCCGTCCGGGGAGCGGAGCTACTGGGAACAGCTGCTCGAGCGCAACGGCGGCGTCCGCGACTCACTGACGTTCCTCGCGATCTCCCTCGACAGCGCCGGTCACCCGATCCCCGTGGTCAACACCGATCCGGCCACGGGTCTCTTCCTGGGCGACCTGACCGCGAAGGTGCTATCCGATAGCCTCTCCGCCGCGAAGGCGATCGAGCAGATCGGGGTTTTCACCCGCCCGTACCCCGTCGCGCTCTTCGTGGAAGGTCTCGGCCCCCTCGTCGCCAACGATGCCTACGCCTCACCAGGTGTGTGGAGCGCCTTCCGCGACGACCCGTACCACGGCCCGAGGGTAGTGTGGGGCCGCGAGGTCAACCTCATCCTCCTCGGCCTCGCCAAACAGCTCGCCGCTCTCCACGCCGACTCCGCCCGTGCGGCCTCGCCCGCCGTCGCCCGCTACACCCGCGCCCTCGAGGACGCCCTCCACAAGGTAGACGACGCCGTCCTCGCCTCCGGCTTCAAGCACGCCGAGCTGTGGAGCTACCGTATCGAGAACGCCCGCCTCATCCCCACCCGCTACGGCACGAGCTCGGATATTCAGCTGTGGAGCAGTACGGATCTGGCGGTGCAGTACGTTCAAAGTGAGAGAAAGCAGAAAGCAGAAAGCAGTGACGGCCAGGGTTCAGTGGGCAGGGTTCAGGAACTGCCCGACGGTCGAGACCTCGACTCCGAGGTAGTACCTTAACCCTGAACCCTGCCCCCTGAACCCTGAACCCTCTAGCAGTTCACTGCTTTCTGCTTTCTTGCAGCTCAGGGTTCCACCATATCCTCGAACCTCAGCCACTGCTTGTAGAAGTACAGATCCACGTACGCGGTCGGCCCGTTGCGGTTCTTGAGGACGATGAGGTCCGTGGCGCCTTCCTGGCCGGGGGCTGAGGAGTAGAGCTCCTCGCGGTAAAGGGCGAGGACGATATCGGCGTGCTGCTTCACGGCGCCGAGCGCCCCGAAGTCGTCGAGCGTGGGGCGGTTGTCGGGGTGGAGGCGGGTGAGCGCTGGGAGCTGCGCGGTCAGGAGGATGACCACGCGCGCATCGAGCGCGGCGGACTTGAGGAGCCGGACGGTCTGGGCCAGCTCCTCGTCCTGTGGCAGGGAGCCGGTGGGGACGCCTTGGAGCGAGTCTATGATGACCAGCTCTCCTTCGTCCTTGAGCGCGAGCACGCGCTCGACCAGGTCGCGTGGGCCACCATCTTCGCGGGAGGCGGAGATCCGCGAGATTCCGGGGACCGCGTCGCGCATGCGTAGCGCAGCGGAGCCGAGCGAGGCGCGCATGGTCTCGTCGAGCATCCCCTGGCGGATGTTGTCTATCGGGGCGCGCCCCTCCATGGCGAGCGCGCGCTCGAGGAGGCGAGGGATGTCGCTCTCGCTCGTCATCAGCTCCACCTTGCGCCCCGCTGCGCGCGCCCGGATCGCCATGGAGAGAGCGAGCGCCGATTTGCCGGCGCCCACGTCGCCGCCCAGCACCACGAGATCCCCGAGGCGCGGCCCGCCGCCAAGGAGCTTGTCCAGACTCGGGTAGCCCGTCGGGATTCCATCGGGCGGCGCGGCGCCGTCCACGACGGCATCCACGCGCGTCAGGAGGAGGGTGAGCGGGGAGATGTCGGTGCGTACTGGCATGGGGCACCAAGATACGTGGCGGCGTGCCGGGGGGCCATACGGATTACAGGCTACAGCCCGCTGTGGCTGGCAGGCAACACTGTCGACGGCTACATTCAGCCAGCATGGCGCTTCCCCTCAAATCGGTACTCTGGATAGACGATGAGGCCGATCTCCTCGAGTCTCACCGCATCTTCCTGCGCGAGAAGGGCTTCGAGGTAGACGCCGCCACCAACGCGGACGACGCCGTGGAGATGCTCCGCCGGCGCTCGTACGGCATCGTGCTCCTCGACGAGCAGATGCCCGGCAAGCGCGGCCTCGAGGCGTACCACGAGATCCGCGAGGTGGACCCCCTCCTTCCCATCGTCATGGTGACGAAGAGCGAGGAGGACGCGACCCTCCGCGAGGCGCTCGGCAACAACATCCGAGACTATCTCGTCAAGCCGATCAATCCGCGGCAGGTGCTCACGGTGATCATGCGAGTTCTCGAGGGGCCACGCATCCGCCAGCAAGCCATCGCTCGCTCCTTCGTGGAGCGCTTCCGCGCCATGGAGCTGGAGCGCGAGCGCACGCTGAGCTGGCGCGACTGGGTGGCGCGCTACACCGAAATGGTGGACTGGGACATCGCGCTGATCCAGGCGCGCGAGCAGAGCCTCTACGACTCGCTCCAGGCGCTCTATCCCGATCTCCGCCGCGAGTTCGCTGGCTTCATGCGCACGGAATATCCGCGCTGGCTTCGCGAGCTGGAGGGCGACCGGCCGCCGCTCTCGATAGACGTGGTGAGCGAGTTCCTCATCCCCATCCTCGACCAGTCGCCGGTGGCGATGTTCGTGGTGATCGACTGCCTCCGCCTCGACCAGTGGCAGGTGATCCAGCCGC
>DATCXR010000525.1:0-31867 GCA_036565685.1 Gemmatimonadaceae bacterium | reverse complement strand
GCCCATGCCATGACGGGGAACTACATGGCGTCCGATCCGTCGTGCGCCTGGATACCGGCGCGCTGGCGCCGCGAGGAGAGCCAATGATCGGCATCACCCGACTCTACGCGGGGCGGAACACACCGTCCGACGGACTGCGCTACGGCGCTCAGGGAGTGGAAGGAGTACGCGCGGAAGACATCATCACCACGGCGCCGCCTCGTACGGCGGCCGATCGCAGGCCGGTGGTGGTATGGAACGTAGGGCGCAGGTGCAACCTGCACTGCGTGCACTGCTATTCCGACTCGTCAAACCGCGCCTATTCCGGAGAGCTCACGACGGAGGAAGCGAAGGTGATGATCGATGATCTCGCGAACTTCGAGATCCCCGTCCTGCTCCTCTCCGGCGGCGAGCCACTGCTGCGTCCCGACATCTTCGAGGTGATCGCGCACGCGCGCGGGCGTGGCATCCGCGTCACGCTCTCGACCAACGGCACGCTCATCACCCCCGAAGTCGCGGCGCGTCTGCGCGCGCTCGGCGTCAGCTACGTTGGCATCTCGCTCGATGGCATCGGCGCCACCAACGACCGCTTCCGCGGACACAAGGGTGCATTCGACCTGGCGATGGCCGGCTTTCGCAACTGCAAGGCAGTGGGTCAGCGCGTGGGGCTCCGGATGACGCTCACGAAGCGCAACTGCCAGGATCTCGAGGCGATTTTCGATTTCATCGAGTCGGAGGAAATAGACCGCGCCTGCTTCTATCACCTGGTATACAGCGGCCGTGGGAACTCGGCCGACGAGCTGACACCGGGGCTCGCACGAAGCGCGGTGGACACGATTCTCCGCCGGACGCGTGACTTCGCGGAGCGCGGTATCGCGAAGGAGATCTTCACCGTGGACAACCACGCCGACGGCGCGTATCTCTACCTCAAGCTTCGTGAGGAAGATCCTGCGCGCGCGGAGGAGGTGCTCGCGCTTCTCCGGTGGAACGGCGGTGGCCTCCACAGCTCCGGCGTGGGGGTGGCCGACATCGACTTCCTCGGCAATGTGCACCCCGACCAGTTCTGGATGGGCCACACGCTCGGCAATGTGCGCGACCGGAAGTTCAGCGAAATCTGGCAGGATACGTCCGACGAGATCCTCGCCGGACTCCGCGATCGCGCGCCGTTGCTGCGCGGGCGGTGTGGCGCGTGCCAGTGGAAAGACGTATGCGGCGGGAGCTTCCGGGTGCGCGCCCTTCAGGTGCACGGCGATCCGTGGGCGGAGGATCCCGGGTGTTATCTCACCGACGAGGAGTGTGGGCTCACACCCGGAAGCCGGATTCGTGAACCCGTGTGCTAGCGTGAAGCGCGCGGGGTGTGGCCGGTAGTGTCGACCTGGATCTACCGTCTTGCCGTGTTCGCGCACATCGCCGGCGTGGTGGTCTGGATGGGCGCGGTGGCGTACTACCTCCTGATCCTCAGACCCGCGCTGCACATGTCCGGGCTGGAGCGTAAGGCAACATACCCGCTGCTCGCGGCCATCAAGGTGCGGCTCCGCTGGGTAGTTGGCAGCGCGATCGTCGTGATCGTCGCGTCCGGTCTGTACAACGCGCACCGGCGGGGCCTGATCGGTTCAGCCGGGGGCGCGGATGAGGTGCAGCAGCGCATCTTCTGGTGGAAGATGGCGATAGTGCTGGCGCTCATCCTCATCTTCATCTTCGCTCTCCCGCTGCTCGCCCGGGTTCGCACCGGCAAAGTTCGCGGGCGCCTCTTCGTACTGGTGCACATCGTGGTGCTCACGCTCGGAGCGCTGGCGGCGGCAGCGGGGGTGTTCCTCAGCCGCTAGGGCTCGGATTGCCGGAAAGGACAATCGCCGGGGGAGCGAGTGCTCGCTCCCCCGGCGATTGTCGCCTGGCGCGCTCGCTCAGGCCTCGCTTGGCGCCAACGCTGCTTCGTGCAGCTCCGAGCAGAGCTTCTCGGCGTTCACACCATCGCGGTGCGCCGCCTCCTGCACGCTCACGCTCGAGCCGCAGCAGAGGTCCATCCCATAGCGGTTGAACACCGCCGCTGTCGCCGGATAACGCTCGAGTACCTGCCCCACGGTCCAATGGCAGTCGAGCTCGATTTCACTGGTAGTCATCCTCGTTCACTCACATTCCGGGAGTTCAGCTTTCAGTACCATGCATGACTATGCATTCGGGTGAATTTTACACCCTCTCCTTTGCTATAGAGTCAACGGCCACGAGCGGAGAAGTCTGGCGGTCGCCGGGAAACTTCCGCCAGCGCGGGGAGAGGAGGTACGGGTGGGAGAGTGCCCGGAGCTTCTCGCCTTCCGGGCCGTCCGGCAGGACGCCGGGGCCCAGGGCAGGGACGACCGCTAGGCGAGTCGCATCCTCCCGACACTTTAGTATGATAGACGCGCTCTCGCGGGACGCGTATGCTGATCCGTCGGGGCTGCGGTCAGCGTAGATACGCCAACGAGCGCCACTTCCCGGAACGACTGATCCCGCCTGGCGCCGGGCCGACCCGGCGGCCCTGCCTCTGGCGCACCGGAGAATGCCGATGACACAGGATGTCGAGTACCAGCTGGAGGTCATGAGGCCTGGTCGCGACTTCACCCTGTATCGGGGCCGGAAGCACGGCGTGCCTCCGGTGCTCGCATTCGGGGTCAACCGACACTCCCCGGCACGGCAGAGCGCGGATCGCCTGGCTCACGAGTACACGCTCGCGCCCGACCTCGATCCCGCCTGGTCGGCCCGTCCGCTCGCCCTCACGCGCCACGAAGGTCGGCCGATGCTCTTGCTCGAGGACCACGGGGGCGAGCCGCTCGACCTCGTCCTGGCCAGAGAGCGGAGCACGCCTCTCGACCTTGCAGCCTTTCTCAAACTCGCCGCGGACCTCGCGGCGGCTCTCGGGAAGGTCCATGCGAAGGGGATCATCCACAAGGACATCAACCCCGCGAACGTCCTGATCAACGACGCCGGAGAGGTCCGCCTCACGGGATTCGGCATCGCGTCGCGGCTCCGACGCGAACGTCAGAAACCCGGCCCGCCCGAGCTCATCGCCGGGACGCTCGCGTACATGGCGCCGGAGCAGACGGGGCGGATGAATCGCTCGGTCGACGCCCGCAGCGATCTCTACTCGCTGGGAGTCACTCTCTACGAGATGATGACCGGGAGCCTGCCGTTCACCGCGTCGGACCCGCTGGAGTTGATTCATTGTCACCTCGCCCGGCAACCATCTCCACCGGCCGAGCTGGTCTACGGTCTGCCGATGATGGTCGAGTCGATCATCATGAAGCTCCTGGCCAAGAATCCGGAAGACCGATATCGCACGGCGACCGGTGTGGAGGCAGATCTTCGTCGGTGCCGGACGGAGTGGCTGAAGGCGAAACGAATCGCCCCGTTCGAGCTCGGCGAGAACGACATCTCGGATCGGCTGCGAATCCCCGAAACCCCGTACGGGCGCGAGGCCGAGGTCGAGGTGCTCCGCACGACCTTCGAACGGGTCGCAACGCGCGGCACGGCGGAGCTGGTCCTGGTCTCGGGCTACGCGGGTATCGGGAAGTCGACGCTCGTGAACGAGCTGCACCGGGCGCTCGTGCCTCGGCGCGGGCTGTTCGTGGCCGGGAAGTTCGACCAGTACAAGCGCGACATCCCGTACGCGACGCTGGTCCACGCATTCCGGCGCCTGGTGCGTCAGCTCCTCAGCAAGAGCGATGCGGATCTGCTGGGCTGGCGCAGCGCCCTTCGCTCCGCGCTCGGCGAGAACGGGCAGCTGATGGTCAACCTCATCCCCGAGCTCGCGCTCCTGATCGGAGAACAGGAGCCCGTCCCAGCGGTCGAGCCCCATGCGGCCCAGGCTCGCTTCTACAACGTCTTCCGAGATCTGCTCGGGGTATTCGCCGCACCCGAGCACCCGCTCGTTCTTTTCGTCGATGATCTTCAGTGGCTCGACGCCGGCACACTGGAGTTGCTGGAGCGGCTGGTCACCGATCCGGAGATTCGCCACCTGCTCGTGATCGGCGCGTATCGAGACAACGAGGTCGGTCCCGCGCACCCGCTCGCACGCACGATCGCTTCGATCCGAGGCGCCGGGGGCGCCGTATCCGAGATCTCGCTCGGTCCGCTCCAGGCCGACCATCTGGCGAGGCTCACTGCCGACGCGCTGCACATTGACGTCCTGAGCGCACGCCCGCTCGCCGAGTTGGTCGCCGAGAAGACGGGAGGCAACCCGTTCTTCGTCATCCAGTTCGTAACGGCGTTGGCGGAGGATGGTCTCATCTCCTTCCAGCCGGATCGCGCGTCGTGGACGTGGGACATCGACCGCATTCGCGGCAAGGCGATCTCGGACAACGTGGCGCACCTTCTCTCGGCCAAGTTGGGTCGCCTTCCCACCGACACGCGGGAAGCCATCGGGCAGCTGGCATGCCTGGGCAATGTGGCGGATGCCGGCACCGCGGCGCTGGTCCGCGGCGTATCCCGCGGTGAGCTGATGGCGACACTGCACCGCGCCGTGGAGGCGGGTCTCATCGTGCACGAGAGCGGATCCTTCGCGTTCGTGCACGACCGCGTGCAGGAGGCCGCGTACGCGCTGATCCCGCAGGACGAAAGGTCCGAGGCACATCTGCGCATCGGTCGGGCGCTGCGCTCACTGACTCCAGCCGCCGAGCTCGAGGAGAGGATCTTCGAGATCGTCAATCAGTTCGATCGCGGCGCTTCCGCGATCGACTCCGCAGCCGAGCGTCAGATGGTGGCGGAGCTAAACCTCGTCGCGGCCAGGCGCGCGATGGCATCGAGTGCTCATGCCTCTGCGCAGCTCTTCCTCGCCATCGGACGCGAGTTGATTGGCGAGGATGGCTGGAAGGAGAGGTACCGGCTGACCTTCGACCTCGAGTTGCGCCGCGCCGAGTGCGAGCTCGTGGTGGGCGACATGGCGGGTGCCGAGGAGCGGCTCGAGGCTCTCTCGGAACGCGCGGTCGGTCTTACCGATCAGGCGGCGGTCGTCTGCCTGAAGGTGCTGCTGTTCTTCTCGACCGCTCGCAACGACCGCGCGGTCGAGGTTGCACTCGGGTTTCTTTCCAACGTCGGCATCACCTGGTCATCGCGTCCGAGCGAGGCCGAAGTGAGCGAGGAATACCTCGCGATGCGTCGCAACCTCGCTTCGCGACCGATGAAGGCGCTGGGCGACCTGCCTCCCATGCGTGATACGGTGGGCACGGCCACGATGGCGGTGCTCACCGAGCTGTTTCCCGCGGCCTATGCCTTCGACAGGTATCTCCTCGAGCTGGTGCTCCTGCGCATGACCAATCTGAGCTTGGAGAAGGGACACACCGAGGGTACGAGTGTGGCCTTCTCCGCACTCAACATGGCGCTCGGTTCGCACTTCACCGACTATACCACGGCGTACGAGCTCGGCCAGGTCGCGTGCGAGCTGGTGGAACGCCGCGGCATGGACCGCTTCAAGGCGCGCGTCTATTCGTGCTTCGCCGCGTTCGCCATGCCGTGGATCCAGCACCTGCCCCTCTGCAGGCCGCTGATGACGCGCGCTTTTCAGGCCGGCAGCTCGACAGGCGACATGGCATTCGCTGCCTATGACCTCAGGAACCTGATCACGCATCTGCTCATGTCGGGCGTCCCGCTGGACGAGGTTCAGCGCGAGGCGGAGAGTGCGACCGCGTTCGCCGGGGAGTTGCAGCTTGGTATTCCCGCCGAGCGCTTCATAGGTCAGCTCGGACTGGTCAAGCGGCTTCGTGGATCGAGTGCTGGCGATGATGAGGCGGACGGGTGGGGCCTGCAGGATGTGCAACAGCAGCCCGGGCTCGCGATGATGGTCTGCTACCACTGGGTGTTCCGGATGCAGGAACGCTACTTCGAGCGAGACATCCCTGCCGCCTTGGAGGCGGCAGGACGAGTCGCCGAGATCCAGTGGGCGATGCGTTCTTCCGTGGAGGAAGCGGAGTACGAGCTCTTCGCGGGTCTCACACACGCCGCGGCAGCAGGGCGCGCGTCGGGGGAGGAGCGTGAGCGGTACGTGCGGGCGCTGTCGGAGCATCACTCGCGGATCGCTGCCTGGGCCGAGAGCTGCCCGGAGAACTTCGCCAATGCGCGCGCTCTCATCGGTGCCGAGCTGTCGCGGCTCGAAGGTCGGGTGGTGGAAGCCGAGGCGCTGTACGAGGAAGCGGGGCGGCTCGCGCGCAGGCACGGCTTCGTGCGGAACGAAGGCCTGGCGAGCGAGCTCGCGGGCCAGTTCCATGCGGCACGCGGTCTCGAGACGATCGCCGACGCATACCTGCGCAACGCGCGCGACTGCTACGAGCGGTGGGGTGCGCTCTCCATGGTGAGACAGCTCGAGAGGCGGCACCCTCAACTCCGTGCGAGCAGGTCCCGGGACGCCGCCACGGGAGCCATCGACACGCCGGCGTCGGAGCTGGACGTGAAGGTCGTGGACCGCGCGTCGCAGACTCTCTCCAGCGAGATGGTCCTCCCGAGCCTCCTCGAGAAGTTGATGCGCCTGGCGCTGGAGCACGCCGGTGCCGAGCGCGGGCTGCTCATCCTCCTGCATGGCGAGGAGCCACGCATCGAGGCACAGGCGAGTACTGGCCACGGGAGCGTCGAAGTGACTCTGCAGACCGTGCCGGTAACGGCGTCGGATCTCCCGCTCTCGGCGCTCCAGTACGTGCTGCGGACGCGTGAGCGCCTGGTCCTCGATGATGCATCGGCCGACGGGCTCGACCCGCATGACGCATACGTGCGACGCAATCGCCCGCGGTCGGTCCTGTGCGTTCCGATTTTCAGAGAGACGCGGGTGATCGGAGCACTCTACCTCGAGAACAACCTCACCCCGCGCGCCTTCACGGCCGACCGGGTGGCGGTGCTGGACTTCCTCGGCTCACAGGCCGCGATCTGGCTGGAGAATGCACGTCTGTACTCGGACCTGCGTCGGAACGAAGCGTGGCTCAGAGAAGCTCAGCGTCTCAGCTCGACAGGGAGCTGGTACTGGCGCGTGGATGAGGAGACGGTCGACGTTTCGGCGGAGACGTGCCGCATCTACGAGCTCGACCCGGACAAGCCCGTGACGGTCGACATGATCGCGGCACGCATCCATCCCGAGGACCTCCCGATCTTTCAGGAGATGACAGACATCGCTCGCGGCCCGTCCAGGGATCTCGACTACCTGTACAGAGCGCGGATGTCCGATGGAACGGTCAAGCATCTGCACCTGGTCGCACACCGGGGGCGCGGCCAGGACGGTCAGGTAGAGTACATCGGCGCCATCCAGGACGTGACCCAGCGCTACCTGGCAGAGGAGGCGCTCGGAAAGGCGCGGTCGGAGCTCGCCCACGTAACGCGCGTCACCACGCTCGGAGCGCTGACCGCTTCCATCGCGCACGAGGTGAGTGATCCTCAATGCGTCGGACGCGATGCGTGAGGTAGCGGATCGCTCGAAGCAGCTGGTGGTCCGAACCGAGGCTGAGGGTGATGATCGAGTGCGGCTGAGCGTGCAGGATGTGGGAGTGGGATTCGACCCGCGAGACGCCGACAGATTCTTCGAGGCGTTCTACACCACCAAGAGCGGCGGTATGGGAATGGGCTTGTCGGTAAGCCGCTCGATCATCGAGAGCCACCGAGGCAGTCTTTCCGTGAAGACCAACGATGGACCGGGTTCCACCTTCTCCTTCTCGATTCCACGTGCGTCTCACGATGTCGTTCGCGCTCCCGTCAAGGCCGCCGCCAGGAGATCGAGTCTCTCGTTGGATGGGCGCGGTGTGAGGAGCTCGTGATGCCGGGTAGACCGCTCGTGTCTGTCGTCGATGACGACGAGTCGGTGCGGGAGTCGCTTCCTGACCTGCTCAGGGAGCTCGGATTCGCTGTCCAGGCATTCTCCTCCGCGGAGGAGTTCCTTGCGTCGCCGGCCGTGAACCAGTCCCGTTGTCTCATTCTGGACATCGCGATGCCCGGCATGAGCGGTCCCGAACTTCAGAGCGAGCTGGCGCGCAGTGGAAAGGGCGTCCCGATCGTGTTCATCACCGCTTACGCTGACGAGGCGCGGCGCGAGGAGCTGATCGAGCGGGGGGCAGTGGACTGCCTCTTCAAGCCATTTGCCGATACGGTGCTCATCGAGGCGGTCGAGGCAGCGATCAGGCGAAGCTGAAGGATCAGTCGCTGGAGTCCGGCCCGTACGGGGCGGCCGGAGCGATGAGCTCTCGCGGATGACGCGCGCCCCGAAGAGGGGCGCGCGTCATCTGGTACTCCGCGTTCACGGGAGGCGCGCCTGCAGAATGCGCGATCTGGACGCGACGTCCGCGTCGGCCGAGGTGGCGGACGCGGACATAGCCTGCGGCGCAGCCGCTGCCCGCGCCGTGGCGTTACGGTCGAGCCACTCTCCGATTGTCGTCTTACCGAGCCTGGCATCGTCGCCAGGAACGAGCGAGCGCTTGGCCAGCAGTGCGCCGTAGTAGCGCGCCTGCGGGTCGGCAACCACCACGCGCGGGTCGCTGCGCGCCGCCAGCACCCGTCGAACCAGCTCATCGAAGCGGAACTGCTCGGGCCCCGCCACCTCCACGATGCCGTCGAGCGGCGCGCCGAGCGCGACACCTGTTACTGCACTCGCCACATCGTCCGCCGCGATTGGTCGGAAGAGGACGGGCGGGATGCGCACGGTGTTGCCCTCCGTGGCCGCGTCGGCAATTCGCACGATGAACTCGAAGAACTGCGTTGCATGGACGATCGAGTAGGGGATCGATGAGCTCTCGATGAGCTGCTCCTGCGCGACCTTCGCCCGCATGTAGCCGCTATATGGGAGCCGCCCACTTCCCACCACCGACAGCGCCACGTGATGCTGCACGCCCGCAGCGGCTTCGGCGGCGAGGATGTTGCGCGTGGAGGTCCGGAAGAACTCCATCACCGCGGTGTCCTCGAACGACGGGGAGTTCGACACATCGACCACCACGCCGGCCCCGTGCAGCACGTCGGCCAGCCCCGCGCCGGTGATGGTGTTCACTCCAGTGTTGGGCGCGGCCGGGACTGCCTCGTGGCCGAGACGCCGCAGACGCTCCACGACCCTGGAGCCGATGAGCCCCGACCCACCTATGATCACGATCTTCATGATGGTTCCTCTGGGTTATCGTTCCGGGTTCTTTGCGTATTGCGCCGCCTGCGAGCGTTCATCTTCCGTCCTCCCCGCTCGGCGGGATTGCGAGACAGACGCTTCCTTCCGAGATCGAGCCGGGCTCTCGAGGAACGAGAGCAGCTCGGCGTTGACCTGGTCCTGGTTCGTTATCGTTATGCCGTGCGGAGCGCCGGGGTAGTAGACGTCCTTCGCGCCCTTGATGAGCCGGGCCGACTTCCGAGCCGAATCCTTGACGGGAACGATCTGGTCGTCCTCGCCATGGAGCACCAGAGTCGGCACGTCGAACTTCTTCAGATCCTCCGTGAAGTCGGTCTCGGAGAACGCCTTGATGCTCTCGTACGCGTTCAGCAGCCCCGCCTGCATGCTCAGGCGCCAGAACTGCTCGAGGACACCCTCGGATACCTTCGCTCCGGGTCGGTTGGCGCCGAAGAACTGGGGGGCGAAGTCCTTGTAGAATTGCGCGCGGTCGTTGAAGAGCGCCGCACGCATTCCATCGAAGATCTCCATCGGTATCCCCTCGGGATTGTCCCTGGTCTTGAGGAGGAGCGGCGGCACGGCGGCGATGAGCACTGCCCTGGCGACCCGTGCCGTTCCGTGGCGCCCGATGTAGCGCGCGACTTCGCCGCCGCCCGTGGAGTGACCGACGAGGGTGACGTCCTCGAGGTCGAGCGCCTCGATGACGGCCGCCAGGTCGTCGGCGTAGCCGTTCATGTCGTTGCCCTCGGAGCTCTGGGTGGAGCGGCCATGGCCGCGCCGGTCGTGCGCGATAGTGCGGTAGCCCTTCTGCGCGAGGAAGAGCATCTGCCCATCCCACATGTCGGCGTTCAGTGGCCAGCCGTGCGAGAAGGTGACAACGGGTCCCTCGCCCCAGTCCTTGTAGTAGATCTGGGTGCCGTCCTTGGTAGTGATCGTGCTCATGGTGGCGCTCCTCGAGTAGGATGGTTGGCAACCGCTCACACTCGGAGCGTGTTGCGTCCCGTTACTTTGACATCGAAGGAGCCACGCGTCCATCGGACGATGGTATCGAGCGGGCACATGTGCTGCGGTCACGGAGGCCGCGCGTCGAGCATCGAGATCAGCCTCGCGCGGCGTGCACGGCGAGAGAGCGGCTACTCTGCCGTCGTTCCGTTCTCCTGAGGCGGCGATGGGGACGCAGCGCGGCGGAGCCGAGACGCCATCGTCACGAGCTCGGCCAGCGAATCGGCTCTCATCTTTCTCATCACCTTGCCGCGGTGAGCCTTGACCGTTATCTCGCTGATTCCGAGTCTGGTGCCGACCTGCTTGTTCAACATGCCGGAGACCACCAGCTCCATCACTTCGCGCTCGCGGAGGCTGAGCGAGCCGTAGCGCTCCTCCAGCTCCCGCAACTCGGCCCGCTGATCGAGCGCTACCCGGCTGCGCTCGATGGCGCCCCGGATCGCGCTGAGCAGGGCGTCGTTCTCGATCGGCTTGGTCAGAAACTCGACCGCTCCCGCCTTCATCGCCTGGACAGACATCGGTATGCTGCCGTAGCCGGTGATGAATATGATCGGCATGTCGCTCCGGTCGGCGGCAACCGCGCGCTGCAGATCGAGACCGCTGAGATCGGGAAGCGATACGTCGAGAACCAGGCAGCTAGGTGCACGTCCCGGAGCGTGCGACAGGAACTCACGTGCCGAGGCGAATGTTTCCACCCGCCATCCTTCCCAGCGAATGAGCGATTCGAGCGACTCGCGCACGGAGACATCGTCGTCGACCACGAAAACGACCGGCTCCGTCCGCGAGTCGGCCGACGGGCGTGCTGCACCGGCGGATGATGCTTCTCTCGCTGGGTTCATGGCTTCCCCCGCTGCTGCGGTGTGATGACCCGATCGACCAACCCGCGGAACGGAATACAGTTCGTGACACCGACTCGAGTCGGCGTGGCTCGATAGAGGCATTGCACGTAGCTTCTGCCTCATCATCCCGACCATCCGACCAGCAGCGAGCGACCCTGCATCAATAGTACCATGGTGCAATCCGGCGCACGCACGAAATCGCCGGGCAGCCATGCACCGCCCGGCGACCCACCGCTACAGCGTCAACGGCCGGAAGTGGCGATTTCCGCGTATACGGCTCGCGCCTTCTCCACCTCTGCCTTGAATGCGGCCTGCTCGGCCGCGCTCCGCCATGGGCCGCGCTCCACGCGCGCGAGGATGGCGTCCATGGTCTGCACGAAGAACCGCGCGTCTTCCTTCGACGTGAATCGCTTACCGTCGCGCACCACGTACACGGGGCTGGTTTGCGCGAACGCATAGCTGTCGGCCACGTATTTCGACGAGGGGCCTATCACGCGCGCGGCGATCCATCCGCCGGCGGGAATCGCCACGCTGCGCTCGAAGACGATCCTGCTGGAGTCTTTCGCGTTCACGCTCGCCGCCACCTTGCCGTTCACGATGATGTCGAGGCGCGATATCGGAGTGATCGACGTGGCTTCCGCGCGCACGCGCAGCGATGTCCCCGCGCCGCCGCCGAGCTGGATCTCATCACCCGGCTCGTGACCCGCCACGTCCAGGAAGAGCAGGGGGCCGGTAGAGCCGAAGGTGTGCTGCGCCTTGATGGCGGCGATCCAGCTCTCCAGCGAGAGCGGGCCCTGCACATGCGCGTACGTCCTGTCCGAGCCAGGGGGTGGGTCGCGCCAAACGTCGGAGAAGTTATCGGTCCCCGCCGTCGCGGCGATGCGGAAGCCGCAGTTCAACAGTCGGTAGTACAGTTCCGACGATCCTACCTCGTCCGACCAGATTGCTCCGATGTCGTAGAAATCGCCCTTGCCGAGCGCGATGTCCACCGGGATCAGCGTGCTCGCCGCCTGCTCGGGCTTCGTGACCGGGGCGAAGTACGGGTGGCCGAACCCTGCGATGCCGCCCTGCGCGCGCGCCTCGTCTATGTAGCGGGAATCGAGCTCCGGCTGCGCGTACGGCGTGTTCCGCACTCCAGCCGTGAAGGGGAGGATGAACCTCTCGGTGCCGAGGATCGAGATGTGCCCCAGCGAGCCGCGGAACTCCTCGCCGTACTGCAGGATGTAGTCGGGCGTCGAGAGGGGGCTGGGCTTGCCGGTGAGATCGCCCCACCGGCCCATGATCCTCGTCCCATCCATGTGGATCAGCGCGTTCGTGACGTGCAGGTCCTCGGCGCGTAGCTGATCGAAGAAGGTCTCGTGTGTGAGACCGAAGCGCCCCTGGTGCAGATCGTGGATGTGCGTATCGCCTGAATACCACCCGCGCGCGGGGAGATCGGCCATCCGCTCGAGCGTTATGGAGGTATCGCGAACACCGCCTGCCGGAACATCGATGGCGACTGATCGTGGCCGGTATTCGAAGCCCTTCATCGCCTCGATCGTGACGCGGCCTGCCGGGACCTCGACTTCGAACTCCCCGGTGGTCTGGAAGTAGTGTGTCTCGGTGACGGAGATGACGCGATGGAAGCCGCCATCCGGCGTGTAGGAGCGTCCGTCGCTGGCGCGGAGGTAGATCCTGGCCGCGGCCGGCTGGCCGCCCGGTCCAAGCACGCGCACGCGCACGCGACCGGTCGCGACGCGTGAGCGACGCGCGCCGATGGTCACCGCCTGCCATGATGGAAACGGGCCGCCCCCGGCGGCAGCCGTGTACAACACCGTTGCGCCCGAGCGATTGGATACGAACGCGAAGCTGCGCCCGTCCGGGCTCGGCGACGGAGCGTACTCGTCGCCAGCGTCCGCCGTGATCTGTTCCGGATTTCCGCCTTCCGCGTCGATGAGCATGACGTCGTTGGATCCGCCTTCGTCCGACACGTAGTACAGCGCCCGGCCGTCCGGCGTCCACGCTGGCTTCATGCGGTACTCGGTTTCCTCGTACTGAACGAGGCGAGGCTCGCCGTCGGGGAGTGGCTTCACCCACAGTCCACCCGTGCCCAGCCTTCCGCGCACGCGGTCCACGTAGGCGAGCTGCTTTCCATCCGGCGAGACCGCCGGCTGGATGCCGCTCACCACCTGCTCATCCTTTCCGGTGGCGAGGTCGTGGCGGAAGATGTGGAACCCGCGCTCCCCACGTCCGCTCACGAAGTAGATGCTCCTGCCGTCAGGGCTCCAGGTGGGTTCGACATCCACGCCGGGGTCGGTCGTGATACGCTGAACCTCGCCTCCGTCCGCGCCGACAATTCCGATGTCGAGGTTTCCATCCACGTCGACGGTGAGCGCGAGCCGCTTGCCATCGGGACTCCACGCCGGCTCGAAGTGGTAGCGGGGCCCCTGCGTCAGAGCTACGGCCTCGCCGCCCGCGGCGGGGAGCTTCCAGATGTCCCCGCGCAGCGACATGGCGATCCAGCGTCCGTCGCTGCTCCATGCGGGATCGAGAGCGCCCGTGGACACGGCCGGGAGCATATGCCGGTCTATGCGATCGTTGTTGGTATAGCGATTGGGCCCGGCGTAGCCGATCGCCGCGCCGGCGAGGAGCAGAGCGCCTGCCGCTCCGGTCACTATCAGAGTGCGTGCGTTCATGCGCGTTCTCGAGAGGGAAAAGGGGAGAGGGAGGAGGACGCCCGCCGGGAGCGTGTACAGCGCGGTAGCGAATAGTGAGAAAGGGGAGGGGCGCCGCGACTGGCCGGGGTATGGACGAGCGCGGTGCACCTGTATACAATATACGCAACGCTCCGTCCGCTACCAGCGCAGCCGAACTGCCCCGCCGTCGGCCCGCATACCGTGGCGGGCGCTTCCCGCGGTACCGATCGCCGATCCTGCATCACTTCACCACCAGCGTCTCCCCCTCCACCATCGCACTGCCCCGAACCGCGGCCTCCGCACCATCAGCCCGACTCCCCCATCCGCGGGGCAGGGGACTGCGGCTGGTGGCCGATCGGGACGGCGAGGGTCCGCTGCGGCAGCGGACGCAGACTCGGCGACGATAGACGCAATCGGCATCGGGCAAGTGTCGATTGCGGCAGTTTCCGGATCGAAGGTGATCCTGCACCAACCACCATTCTTCGAGAGCAGAAGAGGAGTAAGCATGGGACATCGAATCATCTCGGTCCTCGCGCTCGTCTGCACGATGGCGCTCCTGCCCGCCTGGACGGCGGCCCAGGATGCGACCATCAGCGGCCGGGTGAGCAGCGAGGGAGGATTGCCGCTGGCCAATGCCAGCGTCTTCCTGCAAGGAATGAACGTGGGCACGATGACGAGGGAGGGTGGCACCTACTCGTTTACCGTCGCCGCGGCGAACGTGAACGGCCAGAAAGTCACCCTCACCGCTCGCCTGATCGGTTACAAGGCCGAGTCGGTCGAGATCACACTCTCCCCGGGCGCCATCACCCACGATTTCGTTCTTGCCCAGAACGCGGTGCAGCTCGAGGGAATGGTCGTCACGGCGCTGGGTATCTCGCGCGAGAAGCGATCGCTCGGCGTCGCGCAACAGAGCGTGACCGCAGAAGAGCTCACCTCGGCCAGGGAGAACAACATCGTCAATGCGCTCGTCGGCAAGGTGGCTGGCGTCAACATCACGAACGCCGGCCCGACCGGCGGTTCCTCGCGGCTGGTGATCCGGGGCGCCAACTCCATCGCCGGCAACAACCAGCCGCTCTTCGTGGTGGACGGCGTTCCGATAGACAATTCGGCGTCGGCCAGCTCGACCGGCGGCGGCTTCGACTACGGCAACACCGCTCAGGACATCAGCCCCAGCAACATCGAGTCGATCAGCATCCTGAAGGGTGCCAACGCGGCGGCGCTCTACGGATCGCGCGCTGCGAACGGCGCGGTGGTGATCACCACCAAGAACGGTAAGGGGAGCAACGGCCTCGGTATCACGGCGAGACAGAACCTCACCTTCGAGACTCCGCTTCGCCTCCCCGACTTCCAGAACAAGTACGGCCAGGGCTCGGGCGGGAGGTACGAGTACGTCGACGGGAAGGGCGGAGGGATCAGCGACAACGTGAACCGGAGCTGGGGACCACCCCTCGACGGCCGCTTGATCAAGCAGTGGTGGAGCAACGGCGAGCCGGCCCCCTGGCTCCCGCACCCCGACCGCGTGCGCGACTTCTTCCGGACGGGCCGTACATCCACGACCAACGCCTCCGTCTCAGCGGCGAGCGAGAAGGCGGACGTTCGCCTGGGCGTCACGAACCTGGACGCCAATGGCATGCTCCCGACCAACACGATCAAGCGACTCAACACCTCGCTCAACGCCGGCGCGGCGCTCAATGAGAAGCTGAGCGTGCGGGCTTCGGTGCAGTACGTCAAATCGAGCGGGCACAATCGTCCGGGCACCGGCTACGACAACCGGAACGTGATGCAGGACGTGATCTGGAGCGGCCGGCAGCTCGACAACGCCAAGCTGCGCAACTACATGAAGCCGGACGGCACGCAGGCCAGCCCGAGCCACACCACGGTCGACAACCCGTTCTGGGTTCTCTACATGAACTCGAACGACGACACGCGCGACCGGGTGATCGGAGTCGGAAGCGTCAACTACAAGTTCAATGACTGGTTCAGCGCGACCGTCCGGTCGGGCACCGACTGGTACCGCGACTGGCGCAGGGAACGCTACGCCGACGGCATGATCGGCATCGACTACGCCGGCGGTGCTTTTCAGGAATCCGTGCGCTTCAACCGTGAGACCAACACCGACTTCCTGCTCACCGCCGAGCGCGATGTCACCAGCAAGCTGGGCGTCACGGTGAACGTGGGTGGCAACCGTCGCATGAGCCGCTACAGCATGTCGGGCCAGGGAACCGACCACCTCGTGATCCCGGGGACCTACAACATCGGCAACTCGGCGGTCATCCCCGATGTGGACCAGCAGGAGCGCAACCGGCAGACCAACAGTCTCTACGGGCAGGCGCAGTTCGCGTACAACAACTACCTGTTCGTGGACGTGACGGGGCGCAACGACTGGTCTTCGACGCTGCCCGAGAACAGCAACTCGTACTTCTATCCGTCGGTCTCGGGAAGTCTCGTCTTCACGGACGCTTTCCCATCCGCGAACCTCGGCGGCCTGCTCTCGTACGGGAAGCTGCGCGCCAGCTGGACGCAGGTAGGTAATGACGCGGATCCGTATCAGCTCGCGGTCAGCTACAATGCGTCGACGCCCTTCGGAAGCATCCCCCGCTTCGCGGTGCCGAACCAGGTACCCAACGCCGACCTCAAGCCCGAGAAGACGCGCTCGTGGGAGGCCGGTCTCGAGCTCCGCTTCCTGAGCGATCGCATGTCGCTCGATGCGACGTACTACGACAAGCTCACGAGCAACCAGATCATCCCGGCACAGGTTTCCGGAGCCAGTGGCTACACCAGCGCGGTGCTCAACGCCGGGTCGGTGAGCAACAAGGGCGTCGAGCTCCAGCTCGGGGCCACTCCGGTCAAGACGCAGGGCGGCTTCGTCTGGGACGTCAACGTCAATTTCGCGAAGAACAACAGCAATGTCGTGAGTCTCTACCCGGGCCTCGAGACGGTGGTGCTCGCGAGCTACTGGAGTCTCACCGTCGAGGCGCGCCAGGGCGAGCCATACGGAACGCTCTACGGTACCCCGTTCCTGCGCGATGATCAGGGTCGCCTCATCACCGTGAACGGCTTCCCGCAGCCCGACCCGCAGAAGCGCGTGCTCGGACACTACACGCCCGACTGGACGGGTGGTATTCAGAACAGGTTCGCCTACAGGAACTTCGACCTGAGCTTCCTCTTCGACGCCAAGCAGGGCGGACAGATCTTCAGCGCGTCGAATATGTTCGGCGACATGTCGGGCGTGCTCGCGTCGTCGCTTCGCGGCCGCGAGACCGCACAGGCCCTCGAGGACGGCGGCGGGATCCTGGTTCCCGGTGTCAACAAGGACGGCACCCCGAATACCACCATGGTGACCGCCCAGGCGTATTTCAACGGGCTCTTCCAGCTGCACGAGCCCTACGTGTACGACGCCAGCTACGTGAAGCTGCGCGAGCTGAAGCTCGGCTATGCCGTTCCGACGTCGCTGAGCGGAAAGCTCGGGATCTCGTCGGCGTACGTGGCGCTCGTCGGACGCAACCTCTGGTTGCACACCAGCGTCCCGAACATCGATCCGGAGACGGCATTCTCCAACGGCAATGCGCAGGGACTGGAACATGGCCAGTTCCCATCGGCACGCAGCTTCGGCTTCATGGTAAACGTGACGCCATGAGCAGCCCGCAATCCTTACACAACGGGACCAGCATGAGACACTCGATGATCTCCCGCATCGTCCCTCTGCTCGCCGTCGCGCTCGTGGCGACGTCCTGCGACAGTGGGCTGACGGGGCTGAACAAAAATCCAAACGCGCCCGGAAAGGTGACACCGCAGTACCTCTTCCCCAACGGCGTCACCAGCGCCGTGGGACGCGTGAGGGGCGGCGGCTTCGACCTCACTTTCACCTCGCTCTGGGCGCAGCACATAGCGATGGACCGCTTCACGGACGAGGATCGCTATTCCATTCGCCCGGGCACCATCGACGGCAACTGGTCGGGCTTCTACTCGGGCGAGCTCGAGGACTTCGCCACGATCATCCAGCAGACCGACCCCTCGGAAGCGCCGAACCTCGTCGGCCCGGCGCTGGTCATGAAGTCGTGGACGTACGGAGTCATGACCGACATCTGGGGCGACATACCGTACGCCGAGGCGAACCAGGCGACGGCCAACTTCACGCCCAGGTACGACAGCCAGCAGGACGTGTACAACGGCCTCTTCACGGACCTCACCGCGGCGAACGACATGCTCACCGCGGGTGGTGATGGTTACGGCAGCGCCGATCCGATCTACAGCGGCGACGCCACGAAGTGGCAGAGGTTCGCCAACTCGCTCCGTCTTCGCTTCGCGCTGAGACTCGTCAAGGTCGATGCGGACAGGGCCAAGAGCGAGGCGACTGCGGCGATCGCCGCCGGCGTGTTCACGTCGAACGCGGACAATGCGCTGCTGCAGTGGCCTGGCGACGGGACCAACGACAACCCGTTCTTCAACACCTTCCGTACGCGCGACGACCAGCACGTGAGCCAGACGCTGGTGGACACGTTGAAGGCGCTCTACATCTCGATCGAGCCGGGCAACGACACCATCTTCGACCCCCGCCTCGCCGTCTACGCCGACCCGATCATATCGGCGCTGCCGGACACGGTCTACGTGGGTGCGCCCAACGGGCTGCAGGACGACGACGCCATCGCGATCGGACTGACCAACACGTCGCGCGTCGGCGAAGTGTACCGGCAGCGGGATACGCCCTCGATCCTGATGACCTACTCCGAGGTGCTGTTCGACGAGGCCGAAGCGGCCGCGCGTGGGTGGACGGCTGGCGATGCGGCCGCGCTTTACAGCGATGCCATCCGGGCCTCGATGCAGTACAACGGCATCGCGGATGACGTCATCGATGCGTACGTCGCTTCCCCGAGGGTTGCGTACAACGCCGCCACGGGGCTCACGCAGATCGCGCTCCAGAAGTGGATCGCGCTCTACGCTCAGGGCGCGGACGCGTATGCCGAGTACCGGCGCAGCGGGGTTCCCAACCTGCAGCCGGGCCCCGCGGTGATCACCGATCCGGCGATCGTCGCGCGCCGGCTCACCTATCCGCTGGCCGAGCAGTCGTTCAACAACACCAACCTCCAGGCGGCCATCTCGGCGCAGGGCGGCGCATCGCTGAACGACCGGGTCTGGTGGGACGTGCCGTGAAGCCAGCGCCCTCTCCGAGCGGCCATTGAGCGGATAGTGCGGTAAGGTCACGCATGCTTGCCGCACCCGCCGCGGCTTCGGATACCGACCGCCCTCCTCGTGCGCCGACCTCCACAGGTCGCGCGCGAGGGGGGCGGTCTTGCTAGCTTTCCACGGATGCCCCTCGCTAATCCTGACAGTGCAGCGGCGCCGCACGGCGCAACTGGCGGAGTGGAGATCGGTCTGTACTCATTCGCGGAACGCACGCGAGATCCACACACCGGTCACCTCGTGAGCGCCGAGCAACGACTGAGCGATCTGCTCGAGGAGATCGAGCTCGCCGACCAGGTGGGACTCGATGTGTTCGGCGTGGGCGAGCACCACAGGCCGGACTACATCGTCTCGTCGCCCGCCGTGGTGCTCGCCGCGGCGGCGACGCGCACGAAGCGCATCCGCCTCACGAGCGCGGTGACGGTGCTCAGCTCGGACGATCCGGTGCGCGTGTTCCAGGACTTCGCCACACTCGACCTGCTTTCAGGCGGGCGCGCGGAGATCATGGCGGGCCGCGGCTCGTTCATCGAGAGCTTCCCACTTTTCGGCTACGACCTCGACGACTACGACGCACTCTTCACGGAGAAGCTGGAGCTCCTCCTCGAGCTCCGGGCGAACGAGCGCGTGCGCTGGAGCGGCAACCACCGCGCTCCTCTCGAAGATCTCGCCGTGTACCCGCGGCCTATCCAGGAGCCGCTGCCTGTCTGGGTCGCGGTGGGCGGCACGCCGCAGTCGGTGGTGCGTGCGGCTACGCTCGGCGTCCCTATGGCGCTCGCCATAATTGGTGGGGCACCGGCGCGCTTCGTGCCGTTCGTGGAGCTGTATCGGGAGAGCGCCCGCAGGGCGGGGCACGATCCGGCGTCCACTCGACTGAGCATCAACTCGCACGGCTTCGTGGCGGATAGCTCGGAGGCCGCCGCCGATACGGCTTTCCCTCCCTACCTGGAGGTGATGGGTCGGCTCGGTCGTGAGCGCGGCTGGGCTCCGCCCACGAGGCAGCGTTTCGACGGGGAGCGCTCGCCGCTCGGTGCGCTGCTGGTGGGGAGTCCGCGGGAAGTGATCGACAAGATGCTCCACGAGCACCAGCTTTTCGGCTACGACCGCTTCCTGATGCAGATGACCGTGGGCACCATGCCGCACTCGAGCGTGATGCGATCGATAGAGCTGTACGGCACAGTCGTCGCGCCGGCGGTCAGGAAAGCGCTCGGTGCTGCCGGCGGCGCGGGGGCGGAATCGACCGCGGTGGGAAGGACGACCGTCTGACGCCCGGCGAACACCGGGAGGAGAGCGGGATGGCAACGCAGTGTACGCATCTCGACGAGGTGCGCGATGTGACTCCGCGTACGCCCGAGGGGTGCGAGGAGTGCCTGAAGATGGGATCGTCGTGGGTGCACCTCCGGCTCTGCCTCGAGTGCGGCCACGTGGGATGCTGCGACAGCTCGCCAAACCGGCACGCGACGAAGCACTTCCACAAGACTCACCACCCGATCGTCCGGAGCTTCGAGCCGGGCGAGGACTGGGGGTGGTGTTACGTGGACGACGTCATGCTGGAGCCGGCCCCAACGCCGCAGGGGTGAACCGGGCCAGGTCGTAGATGCCGAGCTTCTTCTCCAGCTCGGCCACCTTGTCGACCGCCATGTCGAAGCCGTCGCCTCCGAAGGTGCGGCGTTCGTTGCGCTCCATCTCCTCGCCGATCGAGTCGTACTCGTTTTCCGACACCAGCTCGTGGAAGGCAGGGAAGAGAACGGTGTCTTCGCGCGCCTCGTGCGGCTCGTACATCCGGATGAATGCCTTCATGTGAACCACGAGCTGCGTGCGGCTATCGGAGCTCTTCATCTCGGAGGCATTCGTGAGCCGCAGTATCGCAGCGGTGCGCTGCCGGCCGCGCTGATGCTGCAGCCGCAACGTGTGCACGAGCTCCACGTTCTGCCCGGCCTTCTCGAAACGCGGAAAGATGTAATCTTCCTCCTGCTTCTCGTGATACTCCTCCACGAAGTGTCTTATGAGCTGCGCAGTGTCGGCCAGCACGTCGGGCGGGATCTCCTCCTGCGCGTCGAGACGCCGGATCCCCTCGCGGTAGATGAGGAGCGCACGCTTCAGGACGCCGTGCTCGCGCATGAGATCCTCGTTCGCGGTCACCTCCTCCTCCGGCGCGAGGAAGCCGGAGCCCGCATTCGCGAGCGCGTCCCGCGGAGAGACACCGAGTAGCAGAGCGCCGGTGCCGGCGGCGGCAGCTCGGCGCAGGAAGGCTCGGCGGGTGGCGGCGCGGCTCGAAGGATCCGCGCCAGCAGCGACGTCATTCGCGGCCGCACCCTCGTCAGCGTCGTCGGCTTCGACCGGCTTCACTTCCACGCCCCCTCGTTCCGGCTCTCGAAGTCGCGGTAGGCCTTGTTCAATCCGTCGAGAACTTCGGCAGTGGTCTCGAAGAGCGCCTGCGCCTTGGGATCGTCCACCTTGCGCACGTCCTCACGAACGTGCTGCGAGACGTCGTCCAGCATGCGGCGAATGTTCTTCGAGTGGTAGCGGGGATCGCTTTCGGAGAAGCTGGCGTTGGACATCTGGGTTCCTCCCATCGAAGTTCCTTGTGACGCGCGACCTGCCAGGGCAGGGGCGACTACGACCCGAGACGTGCCGTAGCCGCTCTCCCTCACTGGCGGCCGCAACGTGTGCGCCAGTGCGGCTCGCAGGCCGTCATAAACAGCTCACTCTCACCATATGATCTTCGTCATCCTGCTCGCCGCCGTTGCCGTGCTCGCCGGGGGCATCGCTGCCATAGCTGGCTTCGGGATAGGAAGTCTCCTCACTCCTACACTCGCCCTCGAGACGGGAACGAAGGTAGCGGTGGCCGCGATCGCCATACCGCACTTCGTGGCGACGGTACAGCGTTTCTGGATGCTGAGGCGCCACGTGGACCGCGCCGTGTTGCTCGGCTTCGGCGTGGCTAGCGCGATCGGCGGCCTGGTGGGCGCGCTGGCGCATGAGCGCGCGGCGAGCACCGCGCTGACGACGGTCTTCGGCATCCTCCTCGTCCTCGCCGCGGTTTCACAGCTCACCGGTTGGATGGAGCGCGTGCGCTGGGGACGCACCGCGGCGTGGGCGGCCGGCGCGCTGTCGGGGCTACTTGGCGGGCTCGTGGGAAATCAGGGCGGGATCCGCTCGGCAGCGATGCTCGGCTTCGACGTGCCGAAGGAGTCGTTCGTGGCAACTGCTACGGCGGTAGCGATCTTCGTGGACCTGGCGAGACTTCCGGTCTATCTCATCTCCGACTGGCGCTCGATGCTGGCCGTGTGGCCCTTCGTGCTCATCGCCACCGTGGGCGCGGTGGTGGGAACGGCGCTGGGCACGCGGGTGCTAGGGAAACTGCCGCAGTCGCTCTTCCGGCGCGTGGTGGCGGTTCTTCTGTTGCTGCTCGGAGTCACCATGCTCGCGGCCGGTGGAAGGTGAAGCGCCGCCCCGGCGCGTGCGCCCCGGTGGCCCGAAGCCGACGCATGACCGGACCGACTGCGCATCGTTCGGCGCTTGCTAGCGCCTGTCAGCCATGACCACGATGTCGTTGGTCACGCCCTTCACGCCCGGTATGTAGCGGACGACGCACTCCGCCGCCGAGCGCTCCACCTTGTGCGGTGCGTTTCCCGAGATGGTGAGCCAGCCGTGCTCGACCGATAGCCTGACGCGCAGGCCGGGGAGGAGCTTCTCACGTTCCAGCGCGCCCATCGCCTGCGAGGCGATACGATCATCGTTCTGAACGGTACCGACCGACGGCGCTGCAAGTCGTGTCGTCGACGCCTGCGGCGTGGTGCTCCTCTCGTTCATCAGCATGAAATCCTCCTTTGGCCGCGTGCCCGAACCCCTCCATTCTCAATGGTAATCGAGTGGCGGAGCGCGATGCGTCAGGCTTTGCTCCAGACAGTGTAGGGGAATGCCGTATCTCCCCTGCCGGGCAGCGTGCGGTGCGGTAGCTGCAGCAGAGAGCGTGCTCGGCCTGGCAAGAGGCCCTTGACTCTATACCATGGTGTAATCCTTACCTTATACTCGAATCCATGATCGAGGGATGAGGCAATGGCAATCGAGTTGGAAGAGACCGGGACATTTACCATCGGTGAGCTCGCGGGCGCGGTAGGCGTCAACGTCCAGACGGTTCGCTACTACGAGCGGCGCGGACTTCTCCCCAAGCCGAAGCGGCGCGCGTCGGGTTATCGCGAATACCTGGCTACCGACGTCGCTCGCCTCGAGTTCATCCGGCGCGCACAGGCGCTCGGCTTTACGCTCTCCGAGATAGAGCAGCTCCTCGCGCTTCGCGTGGACCCGCGCACCACTCCGGAGGATGTGCACCGCGCCGTGGAGGAGAAGATCGAGGCGGTGGAGGAGAAGATCCGGGACCTCACCCGCATCAGCGGCGCGCTGCGCAAGATGGCGGCCTCCTGCCACCTGCACGGTCCACTCGGAGACTGCCCCTTCCTCGAGGCGCTGGAGTCGGAAGACTCGAGCGTCGTCGCGGTGAAGAGCCGGGGAAACGGAACGCACTAGGAGCGTATGACCGACCTGGGGAGGGCTCGGAGTTTGCCATGGAGTGGGACTCCGTGCATCATGCGCACTTCACCCGACGCCGGCTTCGCCGGCTCCTCACGGAGGCAGCACCTCTCATGACCTCTCCCCAGGACCGACTTCGGCCGCCGCCCGCGCAGCGCTTCGCGGGGCCCGAGCACAAGCTCGATTTCGGTGCGGCGCTCGAGAAGCTCCGCTCCGAGCCGCGTGCCGCGAAGGATCGCCACAACCAGGTGACCATCTTTCACAGCGACACGCTCCGTCTGGTGCTGTTTGCATTCGAACCAGGCGGCTGTCTCCCGCGCCATCACGCTCCCGGCGTCGTGATGATTCAGCCACTGCGCGGCGAAGTCCGGGTCACTACGCCATCGCAGAAGTACGATCTGCGCCAGGGCGAAGTGCTCGTACTGCAGCCGGAGATTCCCCACGACGTAGATTCGAAGGACGGCGCCGACATGCTTCTGAGCGTGGCCATGGCCGGGCGGCGCCCTGGCGCGGCGGAGCCGAACTACGAAGAGTGACTGCTCGACTAAAACCAGCGCGTAAGCCGCCTGCCGCGCGTGTGGGAGGATAGCGGATGGTCGTCAGCAAGCGAGTGTACGAGCCGTACGAGGCGTCGGACGGCTACCGGGTCCTGATAGACCGGCTCTGGCCACGCGGCATCTCGAAGGAGAAGGCGCACCTGGATGCGTGGCCGAAGGAGATCGCCCCCTCGGCGGAGCTGCGCACCTGGTACGGCCACGATCCAGAGCGGTGGCCCGAGTTCCAGAAACGCTTCGCGGAAGAGCTGAAGGCCCCGGAGGCGAAGGCCGTGCTCGACGACCTCGTGAAGCGCGGGAAGCGCGGAAGGGTGACGCTGCTCTTCTCCTCCCACGCTGCCGACATCAGTAACGCGGCCGTGCTCGAGCCGCTGCTCAACCGGAGGATCAGGGCCGCGAAGTCGTGACGGGCGTGACGCGCGTGGCGAGCGCCGAGAGAATGCGATCGGCTATCACACCGTAGCGCCCGCCGAAGTGATGCCCGCTGGGCATCGCCACCACTGTGGCCACCGAATCCGCGAGCGACCTGCACGCTGCCTCCTTCTCCTGGACGCCGTAGAAGCAGAGGATATGTGCACCGTGCAGCCTCCTGACCTCGGGGAGGGTCGGCAGGTCGTCGGGTCTGTGATGGTTGGTGATCAGGTCTATCAGATGGAACTTGAAGTTCGCATTCGGCGCGAGCCCCAGAAGCGCGATCAGCCGCACCTGCGAACGAATCTCGCGTGGCAGTCGGTTGGCCACGAAGGGAAGGATGTCGGCACCGCGCGAGTAGCCGATGAGTAAAACGGCGCTCCTGCCAAAGCTGCGACCGTAGTAGCGGATTATCCGGGCGACATCGCTGGCCACTCGCTGGGGTGTTCGCTTGTTGGCGAGGTACTCGCGGGAGTTCAGTGCCACGACCGGGATGCCGTGCCGCGCGAGGGAATCGGAGATTTCGTTGTCTATCGCGGCCCATCCGCCATCACCGGTGAGGAAGACGGCCAGATCGGGCGCGCTTTCTCCCGGTGCGGGGCGCACCACTCTCAGTGGGAGATCGGAGAGTGAGTCGACGGTGCTCGCCGCTATTCCACCCCGGCATTCGGTCGGCGTAGCCGCGCGCGCAGCAGCCGGGGGTGTCGCCACCAGCGTTGCGGCGAGAGACAGCACGAGTGTCATCCGGCCAGACCGTACCGATCCGCCCATCCTGCCGAGCGCCTGAGACACGCCTCGCGGTCGCCTCCTCCGTCACCATCGGTGTAGCGATCTACGATCCCGCGCTCCTGCTCGGCACAAGGCGTGCCGAGCGAAGGAAACCAGGACGCTCATGCGGGACGACGGGCGGGTGCGGTCGGCCGCCCAGCAGGCGAAGCCCGTTGAGCACCACGATGAGCGTGCTTCCCTCGTGCGCCACCACCGCAAGGGTGAGCGGGATTCCCACGCCGAGCGCGATCACGACGAGGAAGAGCATCCACCCGATGCTGAAGAACACGTTCTGCCGCACCACGCGTCGAGCGCGTTTGCCGAGATGGATGACGTAGTCGATCTTCTCGACATCGTCGCTCATCAATACGACGTCCGCGGTCTCGATGGCCACGTCCGTGCCGGCCGCTCCCATCGCCACACCAAGGGTAGCGGCCGCCATCGCTGGTGCATCGTTCACTCCGTCACCCACCATCGCGACTCCGCGCGAGCGCTCGCCGAGCGCGCGCACCGCTTCCACCTTCTCGTGCGGGAGGAGCCCGGCGCGGACCTCGTCGGCCCCGAGCTCAGAGGCGATGGCGCGCACCGCGAGCGGGTGGTCGCCCGAGAGGATAGTGATCCAGCGGATCCCCTCGTACTTTAGATGGCGCACCGTAGCGGCGGCGTTGTGCTTGAGCGAGTCGCCGAGGGACATCGCTCCGAGTACCTTCCGCCCCTCGCCTACGTAGACCACCGATCGCGCGCGCCCCAGCTGCTCCGCGCTCCAACCCACCAGGGCGGGCGAGACTCGCGCGCTCATGCGCGCGGCGAGCTTCTCGCTGCCCACCCAGACGCGATCTCCTTCGACGACGGCGGTGACTCCCTCGCCTACAATGGCCTCGAAATCGTGCGCGGTGGGGAGACCGAGTCGCTGGGAGCGTGCCGCGTCCACGATGGCGCGCGCGGTGTGGTGCTCGGCGGTGAGCTCGACCGCCGCGGCAGCGCGCAGCACCTCGAGCTCCTCCGCGGCCGGCGTCTCTCCCCACTCCTCCGCGGCATCCCGTGAGGCGTCCACCGTGCTCTGCCCGGTCGCGATAGCCATCAGGCGAGGGCGCCCGACGGTGAGTGTGCCGGTCTTGTCGAAAGCCACGGTGTCTATCGAGCCGGCGAGATCGAGGTAGGCGCCACCCTTGAACAGAATCCCGTGGCGCGCCCCGTTCGCTATCCCGGACAGTATCGCCGATGGTGTCGAGATGACCAGAGCGCACGGACTCGCGACCACGAGTAGAGTCATCGCACGGTAGAAGGCATCGTTCCAGGCGACTCCCAGGAGCCAGGGCGGGATCACCGCGATGAGGGCCGTGGCGAGCACCACGCCGATGGTGTAGGGGTGAGCGAAGCGGTCTATGAAGTGCTGCGCGGGCGCTCTCTCCTCCTGCGCCTCTTCCACCAGACGCACGATGCGCGCGAGCATCGTCTCGTCCGCGCGCCGCGTGACATCCACTATCAGTGAGCCGCCCTGCGCGATGGTACCGGCGAAGACCTCGTCACCGATGCTCTTCGTCACGGGAGCGGATTCGCCGGTGATTGCCGCCTGGTCCACGTCGCTTCGTCCCGAGCGGACCACGCCGTCGGCGGCGATCCGCTCGCCGGGCCGGACCAGCACCGACTGGCCGGGCTGGAGGTCGTCCACGGGAGCTCGTCCGATCTCGCGCCCATCGCCGTCCACCAGCGTGGCCTCGCGCGGACGCAGATCCATGAGCATGGCGATCGCCCTGCGCGTCCTCCCCATCGCATAGTGCTCTAGTGTGTTCGAGAGACTGAAAAGGAAGATGAGGATAGTCCCTTCGAACGGGCTGCCGACGACCGCAGCGCCGAGCGCGGCGGCCCCCATGAGGAAGTCGATCGAGAGGCGGTGCTCGTCGCGGAGTTGCCGCCAGCTGTCGAGCGCGATTCGCCAGCCGCCCACGAGGTACGCCACGCCGAGCGGGAGCCAGCGCCAGGGAGACGGTTCTGAAGGGGCCCATTGCAGGATGGCGCCGGCGATCATCCCGAGCGCCACCACGACTGTCACGCGCAGATAGTAGCGGGCGTCCGCGCCCGCGGCGGCCGCGGCCGCGCCACGCTGTGGAGGCGGAGCCCGCATCTCCATCGTTCGTTACCTCCGTTGCGCGAGTGGACGAGCGGCGCCAGTGGCCTCTCGCTGTTCGTCGACCGCGGGCATCATCAGCGCGCTCCCTGCGATTCGATCGCCACGTTCAACACCGACGCCATGGCCGGTTCCGGAATGGCAGCGGACGTCTCCGACTCCGTCTCTCGCCGTGCCGCACGCCAGCGCTCGAGCGCCAGGTAGAGCGACGGCATCACGAAGAGCGTGAGGAAGGTGCTCGTTACCAGGCCGCCGATCACCACGCTGGCCAGTGGGCGTTGCACCTCCGCGCCTGGGCTGGTGGAAAGCGCCATCGGAACGAAGCCCAGGCTTGCCACCAGGGCGGTCATGAGAACGGGACGCAGACGATCGGAAGCGCCCGTGATCACGGCGTCGCGCAGCTCGCCTACGCCCTCGCGCACCTCGTTCAGGTGCGTGACCAGTACCAGCCCGTTCAGCACCGCTATACCGAAGAGCGCTATGAAGCCGATGCTCGCCGAGAGACTGAGATTGAGTCCGCGAAGCCAGAGCATGGCCACCCCTCCCACCAGGGCGAACGGAACGTTCGCGAGCACCAGCAACGACAGCGGCACCGAGCGGAACGAAGCGAAGAGTAGCAGGTAGATCAATACCAGCGCCAGCGGAACCACCACCTCGAGCCGCTGCATCGCGCGCTGCTGGTTCTCGTACTGCCCGCCCCATTCGAGGAACATTCCGGCGGGGAGCGTCACCTGATTCGCCACACGCTGGCGTACGTCGCTCACGAAGCCGCCCAGGTCGCGACCACGCACGTTGCTGAACACCAGCGTGCGTCGCTGCGCGTCCTCGTGCCCGATGAGCGCGGGGCCGGTGCCCGAAACTATGTCCACTACCGCTCCGAGCGGAACGAGCTCTCCACCGCTGGAACGCACGGTCAGTCGCTCGAGGAGCACGGGATCGTTCCGCATGCTTTCCGGGAGACGCACTACGACGTCGATACGGCGCGGCCCGTCCACGAGCTCGGTAGCCACGCGAGCACCGGCGGAGAGCTCGATCGCGCTGCGCACCTCGTCGACCGACAATCCGTAGCGCGCCAGCTCGTCACGCTTCACGGACAGCGTGATCTGTCCCGTTCCTTCGCCCACCTCCAACCCAACGTCCGCGGCGCCCGGAGTGGCGGCCAGCACGCGACGAATCTTCTCGGCATAAAGCTGGTTCTGTTCGATGTCGGGGCCCACCACCTTGATCCCGAGATCGGTTTTGATCCCGCTCTCGGCCTCATCGAGCCGCATGGCCAGCGGCTGCGTGAAGGAAACGCGGAGGCCGGGTACCACGGAGAGCGCGGAATCGAACGCGGCGACGAGCCCCTCGTGCGTGTGCGCGGTGGTCCACTCTTCGCGCGGGTGCAGGATCACGTACATGTCGCCTTCGTAGAGTCCCATCGCTTCGGTGGCAAGGTCCGGCCGCCCTTCCTTAGTCACGACGGTCTTTACCTCGGGGAAGCCGCGCACGATCCGCTCGGCCTCGCTCGAGAGATGGGTGGCGTCCCCCAGCGAAATGCTCGGAGAGCGGAGAGTGTTGATGAGGATCGATCCTTCATCGAGTCGCGGCATGAACTCGGTTCCGATTCGCATGAGCCCGAACAGCGCGATCCCGAGTGCGAGCGCCGCGCCGCCCACGACGAGCGCGGTGTGCTCGAGCGCCCAGGCGAGCGCGTGCGAGTAGCGAGTGCGCAGCGATTGCATCCACCGGTTTGGCTTCTCGTGCGTGTGCCGCAGGAGGAGCGATGAGATGGAAGGCACGTAGGTCAGCGCCAGGAGGAGCGAGCCGAGCACCGCCACCACTACGGTGAACGCCATCGGGATGAACATCCGCCCCTCCATCCCATCCAGGGTGAAGATCGGGATGTAGACTGCCATGATGATCGCGATCCCGAAGAGGATCGGTCGCGCCACCTCGAGTGCGGCGCGGTGGAAGACACCCGTGCCACTCGCGGTGGGGTCGTCCTCCAGCTTGCGGATGAAGTTCTCCACCAGAACCACGGATGCGTCCACGATGAGCCCGAAGTCCAGCGCTCCGAGGCTCATGAGGTTCGCGGAGTAGCCGAAGGCGTACATCCCCGTGAAGGCGAAGAGCATGGAAAGCGGGATGACCGACGCCACGATCAGCGATGCACGCAGGTTGCGCAGGAAGAGGAACAGTACCGCTACCACCAGGAGCCCGCCCTCGACGAGGTTCTTGATGATCGTGTTCGTGGTGCGGCTCACCAGCTCTGTCTGATCGTAGAAAGGGGTGATGTGCACGCTGGCTGGGAGCGTACTCTCGATCTCCGCCATGCGCGCCTTCACGCGCTCGATCACGCGGCGGCTGTCGGCGCCCTTGAGCTTGAGCACCATCCCGCTCACGACCTCGCCGTTTCCGTCCTGAGTGACAGCGCCTTCGCGCGGGAGTGCGCCCAGCCGGACGGTCCCCACGTCGCCGATCCTCACCGGCGTGCCGTCGTGTGCCGTGATGACGACGCGCGCGATGTCGTCGGCGGAGCCGAAGCGCCCGAGCCCTTGCAGGGTGTAGCGCTCACCGGCGCGCTCTATGTAGCTCCCGCCGAAGCTGGTATTGTTGCGCTGCAGCGCGTCGTGCACGTCATCGAGCGTGAGCCCGTACGAGGCCAGCCGGACCGGATCGGCGTCCACCTGCAGCTGGTCTATGTAGCCGCCCCACGAGTTCACCTCCGACACGCCCGGCACGGTGCGGAGGCGTGGACGGATCGTGTAGTCGTGCAGCGTCTTCAGCTCTGCCAGTGAAAGCGAATCGCTGGTGAGGGTATACTGATACAGCTCGCCCATCGGCGTGGAGACCGGACCCATGACGGGCTCGATCCCCTCCGGGAGCGTCTGGGTGACTTCGGCGAGGCGCTGCTGTACCAGCGTGCGCGCGAAGTAGACGTCCATCTTGTCGGGGAAGGGGACGATCACTATCGAGAGGCCGTATTTCGAAACGGAGCGCACGCGTCCCGCGCCCTGAAGCCCCATGAGCGACCACTCCACCGGATAGGTGACGAGCCGCTCCACCTCCTCCGGTGCCAGCCCCGGCGCCTCTGTGATTACCTCCACGGTCGTACCGGTGAGATCGGGGTACGCGTCGAAGGGAAGCCGGTTCATCGCCCATACGCCGACGAGTACGAGCGTCAGCACTCCGCCGAGCACGAAGGCGCGCTGCCGGAGCGCGAACGATATCAGCTTGTTCAGCATCTACTGCTCCTCCACGCTCGTGGCGCGGACTATCTCGGCTCTCGCTATCGCCGCTCCGGTGGTCACTACCAGCGTACCTTCGCGCACTCCATCGATGACTTCCGCCACGTCGGCGGAGCGCCGCCCGATGCGTACCGGGAGCGCCTCCACGTGTAGCCCCGAACCGCGCGGCGCGGCGACTATGACGACCGTGTCACCGTCGAGCGCCTGCACCGCGGTCGCCGGAATGGTGAGAACGTGGCCATCAGGCCGCCCGGCCAGGACCACCGTCGCGAACATCTCGGGACGCAACTGGCCGGAATCGTTGGCCACCTGTGCCACCACCTCCAGCGTGCGCGTGCGGGGATCGAGCGCGGGAGCCACGCGAGTGACCCGTGCCTCGAACTCGCGACGCGGGTAGGCGCGCACGGTGAAGCGCAGCGGGGCGCCCGGCTGTACGCTCCCCACCGCCTCCTCGGGCGCCTGGATGACGAGCGCCAGTGTGTTCATCCTGCTCACCGTCACCAGTGGCGTGCCCGCCGCCACAACCTGTCCCGGTTCTGCATCGCGCGCGACCACCACACCATTCATCGGCGAGCGGATGGACGCTTCGGGCACTGCGCTGTTGCCCTGCGCGGAGCCGCCCAACTGTGCGTACGCGGCGCGTGCTCGCTGCACTTCGGCAGCGAGCCGCGCGTAGCTCGCTTCCGCCGCGGTCTTCGCCGCCCGCTCGCGCTCCAGGTCAGCGAGCGAAGCTGCCTTGGCGGCGTGGAGCCGCTCGGTACGCGCGGCGCTCCCTGTAGCCAATCGAAGCTCGCTCTCGGCGGTCACCAGCGCGGCCTCCGATGCGACAAACGCCTGCCGCGCATCGAGCAGCTCCGGCGAGTTGATCGCCACGAGGAGCTGCCCGGCGCGCACCCGCTCGCCCGGGAGTACGAGGACGCGGCTCACGCGTCCTTCCACCAGCGAGCCGATGGCCTGCGTGCCGTTCGGGTCGAGCGCGAGACGCGCGGGTACCGTCCACCGGTCGCGCCAGGCGCCGCGCGTCACGCGCACGGTGTCTATCCCGGCGATGGTAGCCGCCCGGGCTCCCAGCAGAGCGGTGTCCGGTGCCGGCACGCTGCCCGCGCTCTCGGCCTGCACCAGCGGAGCGCTCTCGCTGGACGAGCAGGCGAGCGCGCCGAGCAGGACGGCGCCGGTACCGAAGGCCAGCGCAACGTGCTTCCTCATAGTCCCTCCTCGATCGGCGCGCCGAGCGCGCGGTTCACTTCCATGCGTGCGAGCGCGACATCGGCCGACCAGCGCGCGAGTGCCGCTCGTAGATCAGCGTGCGCTCGCTCGGCATCGAGCAATTCCATCAACGTGATCGCTCCCTCCCGGTACGACGCTTCGGCGATCCTCGCCACCTCGGCTCCTCCCTCGGAGAGAGTGGCGATGCCGGCAGGCCGCGCGGCGAAGAGCTCGCGATATGCGCGCAGACTCCCGGCCGCCTCGGCCGCCAGCCGG
>DATCXR010000489.1:0-1684 GCA_036565685.1 Gemmatimonadaceae bacterium | reverse complement strand
GGGTCGCCGCGAGACGCGCATGCTCGGCGTCGATCTCGCGGATCAGCTCTTCTTCACTGGGTTGTTGCACCCGGACCTCGTTCGGTCACGGGGGAGGATGGACAGAAACCATACCGAACATATGTTCGATTGTCAAGCTCCCAGGCAACAGCGATGAGCCGTTGCCCATCGCGCGCCGGGCGGGTCAGATCCCAACCCCTAGCCGCGCTCGAAGTAGCGGGCGAGCTCCCAGTCGGTGACCGTGGTGTTGTCGAAGATCACCTGCTCCTGGTGCGCCGTGTTCAGCAGGTGCTCGAACACGAAGTCGCCGAACGCCTCGCGCGCGACCGTCGAGCCGCGGAACGTCTCCACCGCCTCGTGCAAGGAATACGGGACGCGCGGGACGTCCTTCGCCTCGTAGGCGTTGCCGACGAACATCGGTGGTGGCTCGACCTTGTTCTCGATCCCCCACAGGCCGGCGGCGATCGTCGCCGCGAACGCGAGGTACGGGTTCGCGTCCGCCCCCGGGATCCGGCACTCGACGCGTGCACCCGTGTGCTCGCCGACCGTCCGGAACCCGCACGTCCGGTTGTCGCGGCTCCACACGATCGCCGTCGGCGCCCACGAACCCAGCTGGTAGCGCTTGTACGAGTTCACGAACGGCGCGTACATCCACGCCATCTCGCGCGCGCAGGCCATCAGGCCGCCCATGTACCAGCGGTAGGTATCGCTCATGTGGTGCTCGCCCTCGTCCGACCACATCAGGCTCTCGGTCCCATCCGCGTTCCATACGCTCGAGTGCAGGTGGCAGCTCGAGCCGGCCTCGGCCATCGTCCACTTGGCCATGAACGTGGCCGCCACGCCGTTCAGCTCGGCCATCTCCTTGACGCCGTGTTTGTAGAGCGCGTGATGATCGGCGTTCGAGAGGGCGTCGGAGTAGGTGATGTTGATCTCCTGCTGCCCGCGCCCGAACTCGCCCTTGCTGAACTCCACCGGGATGCCCGCGCCGAGCATCGAGTTGCGCACCTGACGGATGAACCACTCGTCGCGGGTGGTCTGGAGCATGTGGTAGTCCATGATGTACGGCGAGCTGGGGCGCAGGTCTCGGTAGCCGCGTTCGGCCGCGTCGCGGTAGGAGTCTTGGAACAGATAGAACTCGAGCTCGGACCCGGTCTTGATCGTGTAGCCGAGCTCCGCGGCGCGGGCGATCTGCCGCTTGAGGATCGTCCGCGGGGTGACCTCCACCTCCTTGTCGGCCTCTTCCTCCTCGAAGATGTCGCAGATCACCATCGCGGTCTTCTCGATCCACGGGCACCACCGGAGCGTGCTCATGTCCGGCACCATCCGGAAGTCGCCGTAGCCCGTCTCCCACGACGCGTACTCGTAGCCGGGGAGCGGCTCCATCTCCATGTCGATCGCCAGCAGGTAGAGGCAGGCGTGCAGGCCCTCTTCCCCCAGGATCTCCTCGAAGAAGAAGTGCGGGACCACGCGCTTGCCCATGAAGCGCCCCTGCAGGTCGGTGAACATGCACAGCACGGTGTCGACCTCGCCGGCGTCGGCGAGCTCCTCGAGCTGTTTCGCGCTCAGCGTTCCTGTCGCGCTGGTCACGTGGATCCGCCTTTCGGTTGGGGCCGCTATCGAAGAACCGCCGCTGCTGGCTGTCAAACGCGAACGGCGGGCCCGAGCACGGGCCCGCCGTTCGTTC
>DATCXR010000470.1:0-1582 GCA_036565685.1 Gemmatimonadaceae bacterium | reverse complement strand
GGCGAGCATCGCGGGGTCGTGGGTGGCGATGCCGGGATAGTTGCCGTTCAGAAGGAGCTTGTGCATGCAGCGCACGTAGTTGGCGTCCACGTCGCGCTTCTCGGGGAAGGCCACCGTGGCCGGCTCCTTGTAGGCACCCTTGCAGAGGCGCACGCGGCACTGCAGCTCCACCGCGCGGTCCACGTCCGATTGGGTGCGGTACAGGTAGCTCTGCAGCACGACCCCGACGTTCTCGCGGTAGTTCGGGAAGAGGCGGTCCTCGAAGAGCCGCAGCGTGCGCTCGGTGTACTCGCTCGACTCCATATCGAGGCGAACGAAAGTACGGTAGTCGCGCGCTCTGCAGAGGATGTCGTGCATTATCTCCGCGCAGAGGTCCTCCGAGATGTCGAGTCCCATCTGCGTGAGCTTGAGCGAGACGTTCGCGTCGAGCTTCTGCTCCTCGATCCGGTCGAGGATCAGCATGTACTCGCGCGCCGCGGCGCGCGCTTCGCTCTCGTTGCGGACGCTTTCCCCCAGCAGGTCGAGCGATGCGGTCATCCCGCGGCCGTTCAATGATCGAACCACCTCGAGCGCGCTATCGAGCGCCTCTCCCGGCACGAAGCGGGACGCGAACTTCTTCGCCAGTCCGTTGTTCCGGACGAACTTGAAGATCCTGGGCTGGTTGGAGAGGTATAGTAAGGTCTGACGAAGCATTATTGGAGTGTTGGACACCGGCCGCCAACGGCCGTGATCGAGCTACGACGCACTCTGAAGCTATCACCTGCCATGCGGCCTGTCAGGTATCGGATCCATCAACCTGTATACAGGATACACGGCGCCAGCCGCCAGCTCGGAGTCGAAGAAGTTCCAGGTCACTAGCCCGTCATCACTCTCGGGCTCGAGCATGTAGAAGGCCACGAGCCCCATAGGCTGCGCGACCGGCACGAGGAAGGAGCCGGCAGCGATGGTCTGGCCGCGCTCGCTCCACTTCCCTTCCAGACTCACCTCGCGGTGCCCCTGGAACGGCCGCTGCGCGCTGACGACGCTGTCGATGGTGAAGAGCTGCACGCGCGCCTCGCGATCCGCGCTCACGCGCTGCACACGGACGCCGTGCTCCTCGAGCAGGCGCACCGCGATGCTGTCGCCAGCTCGCAGGACGTACGCCGCCGGTGGGCGCCGCTCGAGCGTGGGCTCGAAGCGGTCGTATACCTTCATCTTCGCGCTGCGATAGTGACCCGTGCGTCGGATCCCGAGCGGCACGCCGGGTTGCGTGCGCGAGGAGTCACCGGTGCGCACGAGATCCTCGTACACTACCAGCTCCTCGAGCGGGTGGGTTGTCATCCTCGAGCGGAGCGGGATGGGGCGCGCGTTCCCGGGGTCCCTCCCCCACGCCACTATGCTCGAGTCGGCGTCGCGCTCCAGCGCACGGATCTCGCTCGCGCGCTCGGCCGAGAGAGAGAGAATCTCACGCACGAAGGCGTAGGTCGAGAGCACACGCCGCTCGAATGGGTCGTGCGAGAACGCCTCGCTCAGGATGGAGATGCGGCCACGGAGGCCGAAGTAGTTGGTGCCGTAGCGCGGGTACGGCTCGTACGTGTACCAG
>DATCXR010000467.1:0-10524 GCA_036565685.1 Gemmatimonadaceae bacterium | reverse complement strand
TCCCCACTCGAGGTGCTCAGGGATCTCTTCAATGGTCATCCCTTCCAGCCCGCAGTAGCTCTACCTGAGTAGTTACGATTCCAGACCTGACCCCGCCGTTGCGGGCCGGGCATGGTGCGGGCGTGGTCGGTAGACGGTATCTTCACCGCAGGGGAAGTATCCGGAATTTCCTCGCGGTGAAGGGCAATGAACGCCACGCCAAGCTGGTACCTCAGGCTCCTGGGCAGCCCATCGCTAGAGAGCACAGATGGCGTGTGCCTCTCCGGCGGCGCTGCGCAGCGGCATCGCGTCGGCCTTCTCTCCCTGCTTGCCCAGGCCCCGGACCACCGGCTCACCCGCGACAAGCTCATCGCGTACCTCTGGCCCGAGAGCGACCTCGAACGGGCGCGCCAACTTCTCAACGTCGCACTCTACACCCTCCGCAAGGCACTCGGTGAACCCGCGCTCACATCTGTTCGCGATGACGTGCGCCTCGACGCCGAGGTCGTCCGCTCCGACGTCATGGATTTCGAAGCCGCGATCCAGCGAGGGGATCAGGCAGCCGCGTTAGCGCTCTACCGGGGCGAATTCCTCGACGGCTTCTTTATCAGCGACGCACCGGAGTTCGAGCAGTGGGCTGAGCGCGAGCGCAAACGCCTGGGCGCCGCCTATGACAGCGTGCTGGAGGCGCTCGCCGAAGCAGCCGAGTCGTCGAACGACTTTCGCGGCGCTGCCGAGCGGTGGAAGGCTCGAGCTGCACGCGACCCATATGACTCCCGCGTCGCGCTCCGGCTCATGCAGGCTCTCGAGGCCAATGGCAATCCGGCGGCGGCGCTTCAACATGCGGCTCTGCACGAGCGACTCCTCCAGACCGAGCTTGGAGTGGGATCGGCTCCCGCGATCGTCGCGCTGGCGGAACGGCTGCGGAGCCAGCCGGCGATAGCGGGAGCGGCCGCGCGGCCTGCATCCGGGGTGTCCGCTGAACCGGAGCGCGCTTCTCACGCTGGCGCGACTGTAGTACATGGGCCCTCCGCGATAGAAGGATCGCTCGCGGTACAGGAATCGTCCGTGGCACAGGAATCGTCCGTGGCACATGGATCGCCTGCTCCTGCCGCCGTTGAACTCCGCGCGCCGTCTGCGACGTTGGCGCGCCGAGCAAGGTGGCTCGGCGCGGCCGCGTTGCTCGCCGTAGCGCTCGCGATCGCCGCCTGGATCTTCTGGCCGGGTACGGCGGTGGCGCCCGAGAGCTCGATCGTCGTGCTCCCTTTCCTCGACCTGAGCGCGGACGCCGACAACGAGTACTTCTCCGACGGCCTCACCGAAGAGATCATCACCCGACTATCGGCCATACCGAATCTGAAAGTGATCTCGCGAACCTCGGCGATGCACTACAAGGGAAGTACGCAGTCGCTGCGCGAGATCGCACGCGAGTTGAACGTGACCCACGTCGTCGAGGGAAGCGTGCGGTGGAGCGACAGCACCGTGCGCATCTCGGCTCAGCTCATCGACGCGCGCACCGACGCGCACGTCTGGGCCGACTCGTACGAGGAGAAGCTGCAGGTGGCATTCCGCGCACAGGAGGATATCGCGCGCGACGTAGCGAGGACGCTCGAGATCGAATTGGGAGATCAGGCACAGCGGCGGATTGTCCGGCGGGGGACCCACGACTCCGAGGCGTACGAGTTCTATCGCCGGGGGCGGTTTTTCTGGGCGCTCCGCACTCCCGAAGCGCATGAACAGGCGATCGCATACTTCGAGCAGGCGATCGCGCGCGACTCGAGTTACGCGGACGCGTACGCCGGCCTGGCGGACGCCTACCTCACCGCCTGGCAGCTCGCCACCTCCGAGAGAACCGAAGAGGAGGCGTACTCGCGATTCAGATGGGCGGCCGAGCGAGCCGTCGCGCTGGATGACGAATCGGCGGATGCGCACACGTCGTACGCTGTCGCGCTCTGGTGGAAGCGAGATTGGCCGGGCGCCGAGCGCGAACTGCGCCGCGCCATCGAGCTGAATCCAGGTCACTCGACCGCCAGAAGTTGGTATTCTCTGCTGTTGCGCGGCATGGGGCGTCCGGCGGAAGCGCGCGACGAAGCTCGACGCGCCTACGAACTGGATCCGTTTGCCGTCATCGTGGCTTCCATCCACGCGTGGAACTGCTACCTGGACCACGACGACGATTGTGCCATCGACAGGTTCGGGCGCGCGGTGCATATCGGGACGACGTACGGAGGGGCCTGGGAAGGGCTGGCGACCTCGTATGGCCGGGAAGCGAAGTTCGATTCGGCACTCTACGCGGTCCGTACAGCGATCCAGGTGGCGCCGGAGCGTTACGATTTCCTGGCGGACCTGGCCTATGTGCAGGCGCTCGCGGGTAACGAGCCGGCGGCGCGTGAGAGTCTCCGCCGCGCGGAGCTGCAGCCGCGCGAACCGTTCAACATCGGGCGCGCATTCGTCGCGCTCGGGGAGCCCGACAGCGCGTTCGCCTGGTTGGAGCGCGCGAGCTGGAGGTGGCCGCACCGCGCCGTGCTGAGTGATCCGGCGCTGGATCCGCTCAGAGCAGACCCGCGATTCGCGCGACTCAGCGAGCGCGTGGCACGCGAGATGGGGCTGCGCTGAAGCGATGCACTCCCTCCAGCATCGCCTTTCGTTCGTGGCCAGGCCGAGGGGCACTGCTGCATGCCCCTCGACCGCAACTGTCGCCGCGTAGCGGGCCGGCTACCCGATGGTTCGGTTGAAGTGCACGCTGGCCGTGCCACAGCCGACGCCCTGGACCCAGAAGGTCTGATTGCCCGGGAGATCCGGCGCGAGATCGGATTCCGAAATGATGATGATGGCACTGAATGACTCGTCGTCACCGTCGCCGGCGCGATAGAAATCGGCGAGGAGTACCGCTGTCCTCGCATCGGTCACCGCCGTCCTCGGCGTGTCCGCGACGGTGCACTTGAATCCGGTGGACGTGAGCAACTGGGCGGTGTCCCACCGGACGCCCTCGTTGATGCCGCAGCCGGTCAGCGGTCCCTGAAATACTCCCTCGACACAGTCGAAGCCGCCGGATGCCGACACGGATGTCGGCGTCGGTACCGCGTTCGACGCGGTGGAGAAATCGAACGACCCGCCGCCCGTCAGCCGTACCACACCGGCCGGAAACCCGGCGGCCGTGCCGTTGAAGCCAAAGCCGGCGCGAGCGTGCGAGAGTGCGCTCGCCTCGGAGCCGCTCGACCGGAGCGCGATCCCGGAGCCGGCATCGACTGGTCGGGTGCTATCCGAGCAGGCAAGCGCCAGAGGGAGGCCAAGCACAGAAAACAGCAACAGCGATATGCGATGGGTCATGAAAGTCTCCGCAGGAATTGGAGTCACATTCGAGAGTGACGTACAGTGCACGACTCCAATCTCACAAAGACAATCGCCCGCCAATATCGGCGCTCGGAGTCAATCGTGACCGGACTTCCGGGCGTGGGCTGTCAGCACCCGGCCTACAAACCACTAGCGAATCAGGCCGTGCAGGGCAGCGTAGCGCACCAGGTCGGCGTTGGACTTGGCGTGCATCTTCTCGAGAATCCTGGTTCGGTAGGTGCTGACGGTCTTGGAGCTGAGCTGCAGCGTCGACGCGATTTCCTTCACTTGCCGCCCGGAGCCGAGGAGGCAGAGCACTTCGTATTCCCGATTAGTGAGCAGCTCGTGCTGGACCTCCCCGACGCCGACTGCCAGGTCCGCCGCAAGGCGTTCGGCCAGCCCCTGGCTCACGTACCGGTGACCGCGATGGACCCGGCGGATCGCTTCGGTGAGCTGCTCCGGTGAGTGGTCCTTGGTGAGATAGCCGGAGGCGCCAGCCCGCAGAGACCGCACGGCGTACTGGTCCTCAGGATGGACGCTCAGCACCAGGACGGGCACCGTCGGATGCTCGAGCCTGAGGCGCTGCAGCAGCTCGAGGAAGCCGGGCCCAGGCATGCTGACATCGAGGAGAATGATGTCCGCGGCGACCTGGCGCAGGCGCGTAAGCAACTCGTGGCCGCTTGCGACTTCCGCGACCACCTCCAGACCCGGGGCATCCTCCACGATTCGGCGCAGCCCTTCACGCACGACGGGGTGATCATCTGCTATCAGGAGGCGAATCATTGCGCAGCTCCCTGTGTGAAGAAGAGTGGTACGGTGACCGATAGGCGGGTGCCCTGTCCTCGACTGTCCCGGATCACCAGCTCTCCGCCGCAGGCGAGTGCCCGCTCTCGAATAGCCACCAGCCCCAGCAGCCCAGGCGATTGCCGGTCCGCCTCTACGATTCCGCGGCCGTCGTCCGCGACGTCCAGATGCAACAGCTCTTCGCCCCCACGAAGCGCGATATGCGTCGCCGATGCGCCGCTATGGCGCGCCACGTTCGTGAGGGCCTCCTGCAAAATCCGGAACACCGTGGTGGCGCTCCGCTGATCCGGTTCGACGTCCATGGCTCGGACGTCGAGATGAACCTCGATACCAGTGCTGCGCTCGAACTCCAGCGCCTGCCATTCGATCGCGGCGACCAGGCCGAGGTGGTCCAGCACGCTGGGCCGAAGGTTGGTGGCGATCCGGCGCACGGTATCCATCGCGCCATCCATGCGCTCGATGAGTGACTGCACGCAATCTGCCAGCGGCGACTGATCGCCAAGCTGCGTCCGGAGCCAGGACAAATCGATCTTGAGCCCAGTCAACGTCTGCCCGAGCTCGTCGTGCACCTCGTGGGCAATGGAAGTCCGCTCTTCCTCGCGCACGGCCTGCAGGCGCGCCGTCAGGTTTCGGAGCTCCTGGCGCGATTGCACCAGTACATTCTCTGCCTCGCGACGCGAGGTGACGTCCCGCTGAATTCCGAAGTGGCCCAGCAGCCGCCCGGCAGCGTCGTACAGGCAGATGTAGTAGCCCTCGATGATGATGGAGCGTCCGTCCATGGTACGCTCGTCGGTCTCGAGGTAAGCGCGCCCGGCGTCCAGCAAGGCACGCCATCGCGCGCGCGCAGCCGGGATATCCTGCGCCATCAGGTCACCCGGCGTGCGGCCGATCAGCTCTTCCTCAAGGGCGCCGTACTGAGCCAGCATTGCCGCGTTGATCTTGGTGATGCGCTCATGCGCGAAGACGTAGTCGAGCGCCGTCTCCTTGTCCGTGCCAGCCTCCCACATCATGGGCGTGTCCAGCATCATGAAGAAGAAGCCGTCGAGTGACTGGGAGAAGAACAGCTCGAGCAGGTGCTGGCTTTCACGCAGCTCCTCCGCCGCCTTGCGCGACTCGGTGACGTCCCGGAAGCTCCTATCCGGCGGAGGCGTCGTTGCAGGGATGGTGGGTGACCTCATGCGTGATTGCCGGGTCACGATAGGTTCCGGCGAAACGACGGTCAACAGGAGCAAGTGGAAGTCCGCGGTAGGACGGCGACCGACACAGGGTCACGCCGTTCGGCTCGAAGCGGACGACCGGGCATAGGACGCTGTCCGACACCGGCGGTGATGTAAAGCTGATCGCCAGGCAGTCAGCTGTCTGATTTCCCAGGGCTGCGAGTCAGCACATGGTTATCACGCTCCCTACACCACCCACTCTTACTCGAGGTTTTCCCATGAGTCGACGCAGTGATGCCCTCGCCACCCGCCTCGAGGATGGCGCACGCACTCTCGCCTCGTTTGCCAGCGCGCTCTCGGACTCGCATTGGCGCACCGTGGTCCCCGGCGACGGTCGAACGATCGGCGTGGTCGTTCACCACGTCGCGACCATGTATCCACTGGAGATCGATCTGGCTCAATTGCTGGCAAGTGGGCGGCCCATCATCGGCGTGACCTGGGACGCGGTACATGAGATCAACGCCAATCATGCGGCAGCCCACCACGCGGTCACGAAGGAGGAGGCTCTGGAACTGCTGAGCCGTAATGCATCGGAGGCGGCCGCGGCCATTCGGGAGCTCAGCGACGAGGAACTCGATCAGGCGGCGCCTGTCTCACTCAATGCCGATGCACCGCTCACCTGCCAGTTCATGCTGGAAGACCACGCGGTGCGGCACAGCTATCACCACCTCGCCGTCCTTCGGGCCGCCTTGCAGCCCGAGCACGCCGCCGCCCTGGCGAGTTGACAGCGCCGAGCGGAGCTATGCGGGTCACCCGCCCGGCTCCGTGCGGAGTGGCACCCGGAGCGTCACGGAAGTGCCGCTTCCGGGCTCGCCCGCAATAAGGAGCGCCCCGCCGCAGGCCAGTGCCCGCTCACGCATGCCGACGATCCCGAGCGAAGCCGTACCACGAAATTGGTCAGATGACAGGCCGACGCCGTCGTCTGCCACGACCAGGGTGAGGAGATCGGAGACGCGTGTCAGCCCGATGCTCACACGGGAGGCATGCGCGTGCCGCGCGACGTTCGTCAACGCCTCCTGCAGAATCCGGAAGATGGAGCTGCCCAGTTCGTCCGACACGACGGTGTCACCCATCGACAGCTCCGTGACGACGGTGATCCCCGTGCGGTTCCCGAACTCCTGCCCCTGCCATTCGACCGCCGCAGCCAGGCCGAGTTCATCGAGGACGCTCGGACGAAGTGAGGTGGCAATTCGGCGAACGGCGGTGAGCGTCTCGTCGATTCGTGTGATCATGGAGGCGCACTGTGCGGCCATCTCGTGCTCGGAGGGCAGACGGTTCCTGATCCACGACACGTCGAGTTTGAGCCCTGTCAGCGCCTGGCCGAGCTCGTCGTGGATCTCCCGTGCGATGCTCGTCCGCTCCTCCTCACGAACAGCCTGCAGACGGGACGCAAGCGCTCGTAGCTGCTGACGGGATGCGCGGATGGCCTCGGTAGCCCGATGGCGGTCGGTGACGTCACGCTGGATCCCGAAATGTCCCGCGATGCGTCCGGCGCCGTCGTGGATGACGACGTAGTCGCCTTCGAGGCGCATTGGCGTCCCGTCGGCCCGGCGTTCGTCGGTCTCGCTGTGGGAGTACCCTCGGTCGAACAGCTCACGCCAACGCCGCTTCGCATCGATGATATCGTGAGCGAAGAACTGCGCCGGAACCGTCCCGATTAGTTGCTGTGGATCCTTCACGTTGAACTGCGATAGCATGGCGGCGTTGACCTTCGTCATTCGCTGGTGCTCGAAGACGTAGTCCAGCACCTGCACCTTATCGACGTTGTCGCTCCATTCCACCGGCTCGTCGAGCATCATGAAGAAGAAGCCGTCCGGCGAGTTGCAGAAGAGCAGCTCGAGCAGCCGCTCGTTTTCGATGCTGTCCGGAATCGACATGGGTCCTGCCAGTCCGCGAGAACATCGAAGGTACGAGCTCGGAGACTGGCTGCCAATAGTATCGGCGGGCGGACCCTCCGCCTGACTTCGTCACGTAGCCGGCATGGTGCTCTTTGACGCAAGCATGGAATCGGGGAAATCTCGTCTCGTCACTGAACCACGATCGTTCCCTGCATGCTCGGGTGAATATGGCAGATGTAGTGATACGTGCCGGCGGTCGCGAGCGTACGCTGCACCGAGACGTTCGCGTTCTGACCCGTGATATCCGGGGGAGCGCCCTCCTTCGCATCAAAGAACACGTTGTGCGCGACCGATCCAAAATCGAATGTCACGACGTCTCCCACTTTCACTGTCAGAGTTGCCGGGCCGAAGGCGAGTGCCGAGGACGCCGTGATGGTGTGGTCGTTGCTGGGGCCGGGGTCCGTCGGGTCACCGCCTGATCCGCCGCAGGCCATGGCCACGCTGGAAGTGACCCCGGCGATGATGATCCCCAGCGCGACGCGTCGCATACTTGTCATGCCATCCCATCCTGTATCTGGTCGGTTCGTTTGTGGTCCATCGGCTCGGTGCATGTCGCTGATCGCCGGCATCGATGGTAGGCAAGGCACGATACCAGCTGCGACGAGCCGTGGATATCGGCACGCGCGTATGATGCGGGTCAGACTTGCAGCATTCGTGTGTAGGACGTAGTCCTGATCTCGCGCTCGACACCAGCCTCGCTGATGCGCCTCCTCCAGCATCGCCTCCAGCTTCTCGAACGATCCCATCCACCCCTGGGTCAGCCCGCCCTTCTCCCTGTCGAACTCCTCCACCTTTTCTGGCGTGGCCGCGCCATGGATGGCCCACGTCACCGTCACGCGCGTACGATCCGGCGCTTCCTCCGCCAGCTCTACCGTAGTGTGCATCTTCTCGCGCCAGTGCGGGCCGAACGGGTGACGGGAGATGTTCCCCTCTTCGTCGGTGAACCACTGGGTGTAGACGATCCGGTGCGGGCAGTCGAGCTCCAGGTACTCCGATTTGCCATGGAAGGCGATCTCGCCGCCATCGTTCATCGACCAGGATGTGGTTCACCCGCCCTGATGTCGGGCTCGATGAAGCTCATCGTGAATCCCCTCGGCGGTAGCCACTGCGCCAGGTGCCGCGGGTCGGTCCAGGCGTCCCATACCAGCTGCCGTAAGATGCTTCGAGGTAGATTGCGGTTCGCGATTGCCACCACCAGGCGAGTGACCCGATGACCAATCTTCACCGCTGCTTCTGGGCGGGGAACGACCCGCTGATGCGCGCGTATCACGACGACGAATGGGGCGTTCCCCAGCGCGACTCGCGGATGCTCTGGGAGATGCTGATGCTCGAGGGCTTTCAGGCCGGACTCGCCTGGATCACCGTGCTCCGGAAGCGCGATGCCTTTCGCCAGGCGTTCGCCGGCTTCGATCCCGCGCGGGTCGCCCGCTTCGCCGAACGGGACATCGAGCGCCTCCTCGCCAACCCGGGAATCATCCGCGCACGCGCGAAGATCGAAGCCACCATCGCGGGAGCGCGGGTCTATCGCGCCATGACGGATCGCGGTGAGCGCTTCTCCGACTTCTGCTGGTCGTTCACGGACGGCGAGCCGCTGAACGGCGACGGCCGCACCGTGCTCGCATCGACCCCACTATCGGAGCGCATCTCGAAGGAGCTGAAGCGCCGCGGCTTCAAGTTCGTGGGACCAACTATCGTGTACGCCTGGATGCAGGCCGTCGGGATCGTGAACGATCACTCCATCGACTGCTTCAGGCGAGAACAGGTCGGCCGGTAACGTCAGCGCGATGCAGCCCACGTTACCGGCCGATCCCTCACCCGCGCGTGCGTCGGGTGCGCCTCCTCAGTGCACCCCGCCCATCAAGCCGCGCACCGGCTTGATGATCGCGAACGCGACGATGGACGCGCCGAGACACACCGCGGCTATCACACCGAAGAGCAGCGGGAGCGGGGCCGACGAGATGAAGCCCGCCGCGTAGCCAGCCGCCTTGTTCCCCACGGCGTCGGCAAGGAACCAGACGCCGAGCATGAAGCCCACGATCTTCACTGGCGATAGCTTCGTGAACACCGATAGCCCCACGGGCGAGATGCAGAGCTCACCGAGCTCCTGGATGAAGTAGCAGCCTATCAGCCAGAATGGACTCACGCGGAGGCCGGGCGAGGCGGACTCGAGATTGAACGCCGGGATGAGCAGGAGGACGAACGACAATCCCGTGAAGAGCAGCCCCCAGGCGAACTTCGCGGGCGTGGAGGGCTCGCGGTCGCCGAGTCGCGTCCAGAGCCAGGCGAACATCGGCGCGAGCAGGATCACGAAGATCGCCTGAACCGACAGGAACCAGCTCGATGGGAAGCTGAAGCCGAGGATCGACGTACGCGTGAAGCGGTCGCCGAACAGGTTGAGCGTGGAGGCGGCCTGCTCGTACGCACCCCAGAAAATGGCCGCGAACACGAAGAACACTCCCATGGCTGCCAGTCGCTTCCACTCCTCTCTGGTGAAGCCCCAGAATAGTGGCTCGCCCGCGTTCGCCGTGGCCGCGGCGCGCAACCGCTCGGCAGCGGCCTCGCGCGCCTCGCGACGCTGGCGCTCGAGCCGCTCCGCCGCGGGCTGCAGACGCTTCCGGCCAGCCACGTACTGGATGATCCCGAGCGTCATCCCGACCCCGGCGCAGGCGAAACCGAGGTGCCAGTCCACGCGCTGCGCGAGATAGCCGGCGATGAGAGGCCCGAGTGCTGCGCCGAGGTTGATCCCCATGTAGAAGATCGAGAAGCCCGCGTCGCGTCGCGCGTCGCCGGCCTCGTACAACGAACCGACGATCCCGCTGACGTTCGGCTTGAGGAGACCGGTGCCGATGACGATGAGCCCGAGCCCCGCGTAGAAGAATGGGAGTGGGTGAAAGGCCAGCGTGAAATGGCCGAGCGCGATGATGATCCCGCCTACGAGAACGCTCTTGTACTGCCCGAGCCAGCGGTCGGCGATGATCCCGCCCAGGATCGCCGCTCCCCACACGCTCGCCGTGTAGGTGCCGTACACGGAGCCGGCGTGCCGGTCGTCGAAGCCGAGCACGTGCACCATGTAGAGGATGAGAAAGGCGCGCATCCCGTAGTAGCTGAAGCGCTCCCACATCTCGGTGAAGAAGAGCGTGGAGAGGCCGCGCGGATGCCCGAAGAAGCTGACATCGAGGGTGCCGGGCTGCGGATAGTCGGTCAGCGGGGTGGCGAGCGGGCCGGGACGTGGTGTGCTCGGTGGGTCGGGAATCGTCGTCATGGTTTCTCCGTGAGGTGCAGGATGCTCGTGT
>DATCXR010000463.1:0-5868 GCA_036565685.1 Gemmatimonadaceae bacterium | reverse complement strand
CGAGGGCGCGGCCGGCGAGCGCGCTGCGCTCGCGGTGTCCAGCGACGATCTTGCGGGCGCGTGCCTCGTAGTTGCCACGGTCACCGTCGAGCCGGAGGCGCGCGTGGAGCTGGCACTCCACATCGCCGAACCAGCGTACGAGGCGAGGCCAGCTCCTGAACCCATATTCGCGCGCGATGACGAGCTGCGCGTCGGCGAGCCGGATGCGCTCCGGATGCGAGGCGTCGATAGCGGGGTGCAGTGCGCGGGCGCTCATCAGGGCGTGGGGGTCCCAGGCGCGTAGGCCGCGGAGGAGCGCCTTGGCTTCCTTGCGCTCGTACTCGAGGTTCGGCCTCGGTGGCAGCGGACGCGGCGTGGGAGGCGCGAATGGCGCGGACATGACTCCTCCTTTCGTGGTGGCCCGCGTCCGCGTGGTGGGCCGAAAAGAGGGTGTCGTCGCAGAGCACTCACGATGCTGCAGCCGGATGGGACCGTCCCTTTCCGCGGACCGGGTGCGCTCCGACGACGCCGTCATACTTTTGCATTGGCGCCGGGCGGCGTCAAGTAGGAATGTGCTACTCTCGCGATCAGTCGCCGCCGTGACGACGGCTCGTCTTCCCCAGGGCCGCTACGGCCGCAGCCGCTTCCGCTGAGCTCACGACTGCGTGTACCTCGAACTCGACCAGGTCGCTCCAGTTGGTCATCCACTGGTCGAGCAGAGTCCGATCGGCGCACTCCATCACCTGGTAGCATCGACGCAGGTCAGTCGTGACCCAACTGGCGACGTACTCCACGCCAGCAGGCGCGAGCCGACCTTGCTCCGCGAAGCGCGCGTAAACCGGCCGCGGATCGCCGTCCCGGAAGTTCTCGATCACGAGAAAGAGCATGGCGGTGGAAAGAAGATCATGCGCGAGAAGATGCTGCGGACGGTTGGGCCGCAGGCGAGTCGCGCGCTTCCGCTGCCCACTTCGGCAAGCCGCAGTTGAGGCAGCGCCGTGCAAATGGGTTGCTGTACTCCAGCCATCGAGTACGCCGCCAGAAGAAATGCTGCGCGCAGCGCGGACAGCGGAAGCGGCTGAGACGAATTCTCGCCACGACCAACGTGATGAATCCCGCCGTGAGACTGATCGGGACGAGCAACTCCGCGGCCAATGGTATCCAGCGATCGAGTGTGAAAAAGAGGGGCACGCCCACGAGCGGGATGAGCACGCCGATCCACTGGGTGCGTCGGAGGCGTCGGTACAATCGCCAGCTCTCGGCATAACTCTTCTGCGCTCGATTGCTGGAGGTCGGAAGCGGATCAGCTAGAGACCCAGCACCGGAACCAGTTTCCTGCCCGACACCCGAGTCAGCCCGCCGCGACCGTAGCGGTATCCCTGCCAGGAATGGAGCGCCAATGGCAGAAGCAGCTACGCCTAGAAGCGCCGCTTGCCAGCTCAGCGACACGTTCAACCGCACGCCGAGATGTTGGAGAACCACAGCACCAAACAGATAGGACGCGGCGGAGCCTCCACCAACGATGGCCGTGGCAGCAACGGCCACCGAGCCCGCGCGACGACGCACGAACGCCAACGCTGCAAAAAATGCGACTACGACGGCGATCGTGAGGATGGCAAACACGACCGTGCCCATCGCGCCCTCATCGAGCTGGGCACGGCCTGCCACTGCCAATCCAAGGGATGCCGCACCGAGAATTACCGAGACGCAGGCAGCAGTTACCCATGGAGATCGAATCCGCATTAGATCTTCCTCGAACGGTCTGGTCTCATGTCCGCGCCACTCAATACCGCCAGCTCTTCGTGTCCGCTCCGGGCGGCGCGCTCTTCTCCATGTGCGCCGCCATCTTCTGCAGCAGTGCCGGGAGCGGCGGTCCCCAGCAGTGCGGCGCACCCGGCTGGAAAACGATCTCGCCAGTCCAGCGAGGCGACGTCGTCTTGCTCAGGAAGTCATCGAGCAGGTGCACCGCGTCGTTGAGATAGTACGAATCGGCGTCGCCCACGTACACGTTGATCTTGTCGTACAGCCTGGGGCCGAGTTTCGACCAGTTGCGCTCCAGCCGCTCGCGCAGGTCGAAGTGCTCCTTCCAGTACCCGGCCGTCTCGTGATCGATGACGCCGGTTTCCTTGTTCCAGATGCGCTTCGGATAGCCGTTGGGGCCCACCGGGCCGTAAGCCGCCTCCCAGATGTCCCACTGCCCGCCGGAGCGCGAGCTGTCGCCCACGGTGAGCTCATACCAGTTCTCGTCCTTCATCATCGTCGCGATGTTGCCGTCGGGACGGCGCACATCGGGGCGCTCCACCTTCATCCAGCCGTGATCCATCCAGTAGGCGTTGGTGTCGCTGTAGATGTTCACGATCTGGTGATAGCGGAAGTCCACCGCATCGGGGCACAGCGACCAGGTGCCGCCATAGAAGTCCGGGTGGAATATCTGCTGCGCGAGCGATATCCAACCGCCGGTCGATCCGCCCGTGAGCAACCGCGCCCACGGCTGGCCGATCACGCGGAAGCGGCGCTCCACTTCGGGGATCAGCTCCTGCATGATGGCGTCGTCGTACGGTCCCTCGTTGGCCGAGTTCACGGCGTACGAGTCGTCGTAGAAGGGCGATGGATGCTGCAGAGTGACGAGGATGACGCGCGGCGTCGAGTCGCTGAGCCACTCCGCGGTCGCGCCCCGGCCCGGCTCGCGCAGGGAGAAGTGCCCCTGATCGTAGACCACGGGATATCTGACGTCAGGATGGGAGTCGTAGCCCTTTGGAAGGAGAACCGTCGCGCCGAGGTAGATCGGATGGCCCCACCACTTCGTCAACATCGCGCTCTGGATCTTGAAGCGCTTCACGTACTCGTTGTCCGGCGGGATCACCACCGGAGGTATCACCTTGTCGGCCACGAGCCGGATTGGCGTCGAAGATTTCGGATCGAAGGTGACCTTCACCGGCGTACCGTAAAGGTTGCCGGGCGAGCGCTTCCAGTTCTGGCCTTCCCACTGGTCCATGTGCAGCCACACCGTGTGGCCGTCGGCGCGGTGGAACTCGGTGTAGACGTTCACGAACGGCTCGGCCCAGTAGGTACCGGCCGGAATGTCGTCGAGGCGCTTCACCGGATAGCCGGCCGCGGACGCGTCGATCGCGACCGGCTGGCCGGGGGCGAGGCGCGACACATTCACCGCGAACAGCGGTACGCCATTCTCGCCGGTCTGATCGATGGGCGTGCGCCGGCCATCGTACGTGCGCGACAGAGCGACGTACACCCTGCCGGTGATCGGTGCGCCGTGCGCCGATGCCGGAAACGAGATCTCGAAGCTCGGCGACGACCGCGTCGTGCCTTGAGCGGCGCCAAGCTTCGGGAGAGAGAGCGCTACAATGACAAGCGGGACTACCGATCTGGTGATACGCATCACGGGGCAGCTCCTCGAGTGAGCGAGTAATGTTCCGCCGCGGCGGGCTCAGCGCCAGGGAGCGGGCGCACTGACCGGCAGATCGGATTCGGCCGGTGCATCGGTCTGGCACTTATCTGGCATTATGACGTACTCGCCGAGAGTCGCACCGCGTGATGCCGCGTTCAAAAGTCCGTACGGAGGGCTCCGCCCATGTTCAAACGATCTTTAGTACTCGTTCCGCTGCTGCTCGCCGGTTGCGCCACCAACCCGGTGACCGGCAAGTCCGAGATCTCGCTGGTCTCCGAACAGCAGGAAATCCAGATGGGCCAGCAGGGCGCGGAACAGGCGAAGGCCGCCTATGGGCTGGTGGACGACCCCGCGCTGCAGCAGTACGTGAGCTCCATCGGGCTCGAGATCGCCAAGAAGACCGAGCGACCCGATCTCCCATGGGCATTCTACGTGATCGACGACGCGTCGGTGAACGCGTTTGCCCTGCCGGGTGGGCCGGTGTTCGTCACCCGCGGAATCCTCGGCGCGATGAACAACGAAGGAGAGCTGGCATCCGTGCTGGGCCACGAGATCGGCCACATCACGGCGCGGCACTCGGCGCAGCAGATGAGCCAGCAGCAGCTCGCGGCGTTGGGCCTCGGCCTGGGCAGCATCCTCTCGCCCAAGGTTGCGGAGCTCAGCGGAGTGATCGGCCAGGGACTGCAGTTGCTCTTTCTCAAGTACAGCAGAGACGACGAGAGCCAGGCGGATGCCCTGGGCTTTCGCTACATGATCCAGGACAACTACGACCCGCGGCAGATGGCCGCGATGTTCAAGACACTGGATCGCGAGACGCCCGCCGAGGGCCGGCTCCCCGCCTGGCTCTCCACCCATCCGGATCCCGGGAATCGCTACCAGATCGCGATGCAGAGGGTGGATTCACTCAATCGCGACCTGTCCGGGATGAAGGTGGACAAGGCCGACTTTCTCACTCACGTAAATGGGCTGGTGTACGGAGAAAACCCGCGCGAGGGGTTCTTCAAGGACGGCAGGTTTTACCATCCGGACCTGAAGTTCCAGTTCCAGCTGCCCAATGGGTGGCAGGTGCAGAACACCAAGCAGGCAGTCATCGCCGTGAGCGCGCAGCAGGACGCGATGATCCAGCTCTCGGCGGGGCAGGGCGCGCCCACCGCCGCACTGCAGCAGTTCCTGGGACAGCAGGGGATACAGGCAGGGCAGGTGAGCTCTTCTGCTATTAATGGCCTGCCCGCCGCCAGCGGATACTTCCAGGCGCAGACCGAGAACGGCACGCTGGCGGGGCTGGTCTCGTACATCAGCTATGGGGGCAATACCTACCAGCTGCTGACCTACACCCCCGCCACCCAGCTCGACGCGTACAACGCGACGTTTCAGCAGGTGATCAGTAGCTTCGCGCCGCTCACCGATCCGGCCATACTGAACGTGCAGCCGAAGAAGGTGGAGGTCATCAAGCTGCCGAGCCGGATGACGCTGGCCGAGTTCAACTCGCGGTATCCGTCCAGCATTCCGGTGGAGGAATTGGCGATCATCAACGGAGTGGAGACGGGAACGACGCTGGCGGCGGGGACGGAGGTGAAGAGGGTGCGCTGAGAGCGGGTGCTTGCAGTGCGCTCTGAAATTCCAGGGTCAGCCTCGAGCTCCACCTGCGCGAGGAGCGACAGCGCCGCATCGCGGGCGTAGATTCCACCGCTGTGCCCGAACACACATCTCACGGCGGCGCTCCCGTGCGCGGAAAGCGCTCGCTCCCTCGCGTGTCACCCGCGGCCGCGATCCTGCTTGCATTCGCGGCCGGCGGAGCGAGCGGTGCTCTCCTTCCGCAATTCGTCGGCGCGATCGGACCCATCGGCACGATCTGGGTCAAGGCGATCAGCGCGCTGGTAGTGCCGCTGGTAGTCGCGCTCCTGATCACCGGAATCGCGTCGTTTTCCGACGCGGGCTCGGTCGGGCGAATGGGAGCGCGCGTGGTGGTGGTTTTCATCGCGCTGCTCGTCGCGGGAGCGATCGTCATGGCCCTGGTCACGCCGTGGCTGCTCACGCTGCTCGGTGTGACCCCGGATTCGGCCGGCCGGCTAGGCGAGGTCGCCACGCAGAGCGCCGCCATCCGCGCGCAACATCCCGCACATGGATTCTGGGACTGGATCGACGCTCTCATTCCCGTCAATCCGATCGCTGCCGCGTCCAGCGGGGCGCTGCTGCCACTGGTGATCTTCACCATCGCGTTCGGAATCGGCGCGACGCGGCTGGCGCCCGAGCCACGTAATAGTCTGGTGGGCTTCTTCCGCGCAGTAGCGGATGTGATGCTGGAGCTGGTGAGGTGGGTGCTCTGGATCGCGCCGCTCGGTGTGTTCGGCCTGGCCTACGCTCTTGGCGCGCGCACGGGGATCGGAGGTGCGAGCTCGATAGTGTCGCTCGTGATACTCGTGGCGATCGCGTGCGCGATTTTCGTATGCGCTCTGTGCATCGTGGCGTCCGTGCTCGGACGCGTA
>DATCXR010000462.1:0-7280 GCA_036565685.1 Gemmatimonadaceae bacterium | reverse complement strand
CGGCAGGAGTGCGGAGTGCCTCATGCCATCCCCCGCGAGCGTCTGTACGCCCATTCGCCGCCCGCGAGCGCGAGCAACACCACGAAGACGATCGGCATATCCCAGAGGTCCAGCCGCTGCACCACGGTGTTCCCACTATTCGAGTACACGAGGTCGTTCGCCACATCCGCCGCCTGCGCGGGCGTGTAGTAGCGCCCGCCCGTCTCCCCGGCAATACGCTTCAACAGCGCCGCATGCTGCTCCGCACCGAACGACTCTACGGTCGGATCGATGACGGATACGAACGCGGTGTCGCTCGTAATCGTATCGGCGGCCGACCGCGCCGTCACCTGTAGGCGATAGACGCCACGCTCGGTGGGCGTGAGCGCGCTCTCGTACTGGCCATCGCGCGCGCCCGACCATCCGAGCGAAAGCTGTTGCTCCGCACCCGATGGAGCGATGACGGTCGCCGTGGCGCTCGCGCCGTTCACGCCGCGATAGGCCCTGTCCATCACCTCGGCGCTCACTGGCAGCGGCTCGTTGACTCCCGCGTGGTCGGTGGCCAGGGCGACCGTCACACGGTCCGGCACGTCGCTCACGAGCCAGCGCAGAGTCTGCCGCCAGAACGCCCTGTAGGTTGGATCGCCCACCGGTATGCTCGCATCCATCTGCCAGAGCCAGGAGTCCTGGATCGGGAACGCTATTGCCTTCCCGCGCCCGTAGCGCTGGTACGCCATGACGATACTCGCGTCGCCTCCGTCCGGCGCCGAGCCGGTGAGCAGGGTAGATGCGCCCGGCTTCGCGCGGGTGATGCGGTTCACGCTCGTCACGACCGGCATCGTCTTCCACCGCGCCGCGGATGCGCTGTCACTGGGGGCGATCTGCGTGGCCGGGTGGATGGCGCCAGCCGGTGCGAGTGCCACCTTCACCTCGTGGAACGCCGGCTGCCCCTCGCTTGCCGAAGGGAGTGCCACGGGGAGGACGTCGGACAGGGGCGTGAGCGCGTAGCCACCCTCGGCGAACGCCTTGCGGCCGCCGAGCATGAGAAGCCCGCCGCCGCGCTCGCTCACGAAGTCCGCGATCATGCGCAGCTGGTCGAGCGTGAAGGCGCTCGCCTCGATGCTCCCGAGCACGATCCCGCGGTAGGCAAAGAGCTCTTCGCGCGTCTTCGGAAACCCGGTCACCAGCTCGAGGCTGTCGTCGATGCTCATGCGGAAGAACCGGTCCTTCGCCGTGCGCACGAGCGTCACGAGCTGGAGATTGCGGTCGTCGTCCACGGCCATGTGCAGGAACTTGACGTCGAAGCGCGGCTCTCCCTCCACGTAGAGAATCCGGGCCCGCGCATCGCGCACGGCGACGAGCGCTGTCTGCGAGTTGTTTTCCGACACCATCTCGCCCGGCTGGGGGGCGATGCGGACGGTGAAGAGGCGAGCGCCGGGCGTGGCTGCGGGGATGCGCACGCGCACGGTGGTCACATCGCCATCCGGGGGAAGGGTCACGTCCTGCGTGCCGACTATACGACCGCTGTCCTCGACCACGAGGGGCACCGTTCTCCCGCCGAACCCGCGCTGCGCGATATCGACGTTGACGATGAGCGCCGCCCCCTGCAGCACGGTACGCGGCGCGTCCACGCGGCTTATCTCGATGTCCTTCGCGAACCGCTCCTGTCCCACGCCTATGGTGGAGACGCTCACCCCTCGCGCGCGCAGCGAGCGCAGCGTCTCGTCCAGCGTGCCGGCGGATCCGTTGTCGGCTCCGTCGCTCACGAGAACGAGACCGGCGAGCGGGATACCTTCGAGCTCCTGGCGCGTGCCTTCGAGCGCTGGCGCCAGACGTGTGGACGAGCCGTCGAAGGCGAGGTAGCCCACGTCAGTGATCTGTCCACCCTCTCCGCTCGTACGGAAAACGCGGACGATGAAACGCTCGGCGAGCGCCCGGGTGAGCGTGCCGTTCTCGCCACCGAGGAGGGACCGGACGACATCGCCGCGCGTACGGCCGTCCACGTCCGCCACCAGCATGCTGCGCGAGTCGTCGACGAGCACAGCGACCACGTTGCGCTGCGGGACGGCCGAAGCGACGAGCAGCGCGGGGTCGAGAAGCGCGAGGAGGAGGAGCGCGAGGATGAGGGCGCGCATGGTCCCGAGGATCACGCGGTCGGCCTTCGTGCCGCGGACCCGCGCGCGCGCGTAGCTGGCCACGGCGATGACAGCCGCGATTCCGAGCAAGATCGCCGCTGCGCGAGCCGCCCCCGATGCACCGAAGACGACATGCCCGCGCTCGAACACCACGGGGCGATACTTGAAGAGGAGCTCGATCAGTCCATCCACGTCAGATCCTCATCCCCGCGTTCGAGGCGACGGCGGTGCGGGTCTCCGTCGGGCGAGCGGCCGGATAAGCAGTATACGCGAGATGCAAGCGAAGTGCTGGCAATGCCTGAGCTTGCTTGACGGAGATTCCGTCGCGCGTTAGCACATACTCGACCCGAAGCTCAGCGGTCGGATGTCCGGATCACTCACAGGCTCGAGGAGGCGCGCATGAATCGCGCACGTTGGATCGCTGGTCCGTTCCTGGTCTTGCTCACGATCGCACCATTGGCTGCGCATGCGCAGTCGGGTGCGATCCGCGGACATGTCACCGACGCCGCGACACACCAGCCCATCGCGGGCGCAACGATCACCGTTGGAAGCCGAGGTACGCTCGCGAGGGATGATGGCGCCTACTTCATCGCCGACATTCCCGCGGGCTCCCAGACGGTCGTAGCGAGGATGCTCGGCTACGCCGAGGGGACACGCACGGTGACGGTCGCCGCCGGCGATACAGTGGTGGCCGACTTTGCGCTCCAGGCGCAGGCGGTCAACCTCTCGCAGGTAGTGGTGGTGGGCTACGGCGAGGAGCGAGCGGGGAACATCACTGGCGCGGTGAAGCAGGTGAACTCCGACCAGTTCAACACCGGTACGGTCGTCACGCCTCAGGAGCTCATCCAGAGCAAGGTCTCGGGCGTGCAGGTGGTGGACAACAACGCGCCCGGCGGCGGCCTGTCCATCAGGATCCGCGGAGCGACGTCGATCAACGCGAGCAGCGACCCGCTCTTCGTCATCGACGGGATGCCAGTCGGCACGGGTGCGGGCGGTGGGCTCTCGGCGGGGAACGATCCGTTGAACTTCCTGAACCCGAACGACATCGAGAGCATCACGGTGCTGAAGGACGCGTCGGCGGCGGCGATCTACGGCGCCAACGCGGCCAATGGCGTGGTGCTCATCAAGACGAAGGCAGGGAAGGGCGCACCGCACGTGACCTACAGCGCCAGCGTATCCGCCGCGTCGGTCACGAAGCTCCCCGACATGCTGAACGCCCAGCAGTTCCGCTCGGCGGTGGAGCAGTACGCACCGCAGAACGCGAATCAACTCGGGAACGCCAACACCGACTGGTTCGATCTCATCGACCGCACCGGCTGGGGACAGCAGCACAACGTCACCGTAGCCGGTGCCGGAGAGTCGAACTCGTACCGCGTCTCGGCGGGCTATCTGGATGAGCAGGGGATCATTCGCAATACCGGCACCAAGAGAATGTCCCTCGGATTCGGCTACGACCAGCGTCTCCTCGACGACCGGTTCGAGATCCACGCCAACGCCAGCGGTGCTCGCTCCGACGACAACTTCGCGCCGGGCGGGCTGCTGAGCAACGCCGCGCAGATGGGACCCACTCAGCCGGTAATGGATCCCTCCACTCTCACCGGCTATTACGACTGGCCCGGCAACACACTGCAGTCGGCCGACAATCCAATTGCGATCCTGAACCTCGCCTCGGCGCTGGGTACCACCTACAGAAGCGTGGGCAACGCGCGCGCCGCGTACAGCCTACCGTTCATCGAGGGACTGAAGGCGAACGTGAACCTCGGTTACGATGTGACCAAGGCAACGAACCGGACCTTCAACCCCAGTACGCTCCACGCGGAGTCGAAGTCCGGAAATGGTGGTTACGACTATCGGTCCGACGGGACCCAGCTCAATACGATCCTCGAGACGTACCTCAACTACGCTGCGCCGATCGACGTGGTGCCCGGGAATGTGGACGCCACCGCGGGCTACTCGTACGCCCAGTCGCACGGCGAGTACCCATCCCTCACCGCGACGAAGCTCGGGACGAACCTGCTGGGAACGAGCGGCTTCCCGAACGCGCAGACCATCTCGCCCTTCCTCGACACGCAGGACAGCAAGCTCATCTCCTTCTTCGGGCGGCTGAACTACAACCTGAACGACCGCTACCTGGTGTCGCTCAGCGTTCGTCGCGACGGCTCATCGCGCTTCGGCAAGAGCAACGCGTGGGGTACCTTCCCCTCCGCGGCCGTGGCGTGGCGCATCTCCGAGGAGTCGTTCATGAGCGGCCTGACGGCGCTTTCGGACCTCAAGATCCGCGCGTCGTGGGCGAAGACGGGGAACCAGGCATTCGCCAACTACCAGCAGTATTCCACCTTCCTGGTGGGGAACAGCCTGGCGCAGGTGCAGTTCGGCGACCAGTTCATCAACACCATCCGGCCGAGCGCGGTGGATCCGAACATCAAGTGGGAGGAAACGCGCTCGTGGGACATCGGCCTCGACTACGGTTTCCTCGATCAGCGCTTCAGCGGTTCGGTCGACTTCTACAGGAAGAACACCGACGACCTGATCTTCACCGTACCAGTGGCCGCGGGGACGAACCTCTCGAACTTCCTCACCACGAACATCGGAAGCATGAAGAACGATGGCGTGGAGCTCAGCCTCAGCGCACGCGTCCTGGATGGAGGGGAGCACCGCATCGGATGGACGGCGGACTTCAACGCCTCGCACAACACCAACGAGCTGACGAGCATCAACCCCTTCGCGGGCAAAGCGCAGCAGATCCTCACCGGTCTCGTGGCGGGAGGCGTGGGCACCTACATACAGGTGCTCGAGCCAGGACAGCCGATCAACTCGTTCTTCGTCTACAAGCAGAAGTACGCGAATGGGAAGCCCATCGAGGGTGCCTACGAGAGTCTCAATGGCGATACGGTGGTCAGCGCGGACGACCGCACAGCGTTCCACGACCCGGCGCCGAAGTGGATCTTCGGGCACTCCTCGTACCTCACCTATGGCAAGCTCAACCTGAGCTTCACACTCCGTGCGTACCTCGGGAACTACGTCTACAACAACATCGCGTCCAACCTCGGTACCTATCAGGAGCTCTCGCGTGCCTCGCCCTACAACCTCAGCGCATCGGTGCTGAAGACGGGCTTCATGACGCCGCAGTACCTCTCGGACTACTACGTCGAAGACGCTTCGTTCCTGCGCATGGACAACATCACGCTCGGGTACACCTTCGACTACGCCCAGCGTCCGGTGCACGCGTCGATCACGCTGCAGAACGCGTTCACGCTCACGGGCTACAACGGCGTGGATCCGACCGCGGGACTGAACGGCATCGACAACAACATCTACCCGCGCTCGCGCACCGTGACCGGTGGGCTGAGCATCCAATTCTGAGCGCTGGTTCGTGGATTCGACTACTCGAGAGAGGATGAGATAATGAATACCATGAATTGGAAAGCGCTCGCACTGGCAGGCGCGTTCCTGTTTACGGCGACCGTGGGGTGCACCGATACCACGGTCGAGCCGAAGAGCACCATCACCGAAGCGAACCTCTTCAACGACCCGGGCTCGTACCAGGCATTCCTCGCGAAGATCTATGCGGGGCTGGCCGTGAGTGGCCAGCAGGGTCCTGCGGGGCAGCCCGACATCCAGGGAATCGATGAGGGATTCTCGCAGTACCTGCGTCTCCTATGGGAGGCCGAGGAGCTGCCCACCGACGAGGCGGTGATCGCCTGGAACGACATCGGTCTTCCGGAGATGAACACGCAGCTCTGGAACGCGGACAATTCGTTCGTGGTCTCCATGTACTACCGGATCTACTTCCAGGTGGCGATGGCGAACGAGTTTCTGCGCCAGACCACCGACGACAAGCTCGCGGCGCGCGGTGTCACACCCGAGCTGAAGACGCAGATCCAGCAATACCGCGCTGAGGCGCGCTTCCTTCGCGCGCTCAGCTATTGGCACGCGATCGACTTCTTCGGCAACGTACCGCTGGTGACCGAAGAGAACGCGGTCGGCGCGACGCCACCCACGCAGGCCACGCGCACGGACGTCTACGACTTCGTGGTGAGCGAGCTGAAGGACATCCAGTCGCAGCTCCCACAGGCGGGACCGTCCACCTACGGGCGAGCCACCGGTCCGGCGGCGTCGATGCTCCTTGCGGAGTTGTACCTCAACGCAGAGGTCTATACCGGTACAGCCGATTACGCCGACGCTCTCACCGCGGCGCAGGATGTCATAAGCTCCAACGCGTACAGCCTCGATCCGCAATATCGGAACATGTTCCTGGCCGACAACAACAAGTCGCCCGAGATCATCTTCGCGATCACGCAGGATGGGGTGCACACGCAGACCTACGGCGGCGTGAATTTCCTGATACACGCCGAGGTCGGCGGGAGCATGGTGGCATCCAACTACGGTATCGACGGCGGGTGGTGGGGGATTCGCCTCAAGCCGGAGGCGGTCAACTTCTATTCGTCGGGTGACAAGCGCAGCTCGTATTTCTACACGAGCGGGCAGACGGAGGCAGTGTCTACGATATCGGACTTCACGAAGGGGATAGCGGCGCCGAAGTTCCAGAACGTCACCTCCGCCGGAGTCCCGGGCTCGAACTCGGGGTTCGTGGATACAGACTTCCCCGTCTTCCGCCTCGCGGAGGCCTATCTGATCTACGCCGAGGCGGCGCTGCGCGGCGGCGGTGGAAGCATGGATCAGGCGCTCGAGTACGTGAACGACATACGCGAGCGCGCCTATGGCGGCAGCGCGGGCGACATCACGATGGCTCAGCTCACGCTCCCCTTCGTACTTGCCGAGCGTGGCCGCGAGCTTCTCTGGGAGGCACACCGCCGTACTGATCTGATACGCTTCGGGCAGTTCACCGGCGGCGACTATGTCTGGTCGTGGAAGGGTGGTACGCAAGCCGGAACGGCCACGGAGGGCTTCCGAGATCTCTATCCGCTTCCCGCGTCCGAGCTGGTCGCGAATCCGAACCTCGTCCAGAACCCGGGATACTGATCATACGGCCGGGTGATGATGTGCGTGCATCCGAAGCACCGCGGGATATCGCGCGGTGCTTCGGATGCACGGGACCGGGCGCTCTTCGCTCCGTGACCGTGGTGCGCGGTGTAGCCACAATCGGGGCTGCACTCTGCGTTCTGCTCACGGCGTGTACTTCGTCGTCGCGGCAGCCGCCGTCGC
>DATCXR010000405.1:0-2023 GCA_036565685.1 Gemmatimonadaceae bacterium | reverse complement strand
ACTGCTTTGGGGCTGACTGCCTGGCGCAGTGGCTCAGTGGAATTGGGCGGTCTCGGTGGAGCCCGCCATGGCGAGGGTTTTGCTCTCCGGATTGAGAGCTGAGGCGATCCGGTCGAAGTAGCCGGTGCCGACCTCGCGCTGGTGGCGCGTGGCCGTGTATCCGTCGCTTTCTGAGGCGAATTCTGCCTCTTGAAGCTCGACGTAGGCGCTCATGTGGCGCCTGCTGTAGTCGCGGGCGAGCGAGAACATGGAGTGGTTGAGTGCGTGGAACCCCGCGAGGGTCACGAACTGGAACGCATACCCCATGGCCGCAAGCTCCTTTTGGAAGCTCGCGATCTGGTCGTCGTCGAGGGCGTTCTTCCAATTGAACGACGGCGAGCAGTTGTATGCCAACTTCTTGCCGGGGAATTCCCGGTGGATCGCCTCGGCGAAGGTGCGGGCCAGGTCGATGTCTGGCACGCCGCTTTCCACCCAGAGCAGGTCGGCGTACGGCGCGAAGGCCAGTCCGCGGCTGATGACCGTCTGAATGCCAGGAGTCGTCTCGTAGAAGCCGTCCGCGGTGCGCTCCCCGGTGAGGAACGGCGCATCGCGCTCGTCGATGTCGCTGGTGAGCAGGTTCGCGGCCAGCGAGTCGGTGCGGGCGATGATGACGGTCGGCACATCCGCGACATCCGCGGCCAGGCGCGCCGCATTCAGCGTGCGGATGTGCTGGCTCGTCGGCACGAGCACCTTGCCGCCCATGTGGCCGCACTTCTTCTCGCTGGCCAACTGGTCCTCGAAGTGCACCCCGGCGGCCCCGGCGTCGATCATCGCCGCCATGAGCTCGTAGGCGTTGAGCGGGCCGCCGAAGCCTGCTTCGGCGTCCGCCACGATCGGCGCGATCCAGTCGATTGCGGAACCCGCGCTCGTCGCATCCGCCTCGGCGAAGGCGATCTGGTCGGCGCGCAATAACGCGTTGTTGATTCTGCGCACCACAGCCGGCACCGAGTTCGCCGGGTACAGGCTCTGGTCGGGGTAAGTCTGCCCGGCCAGGTTGGCGTCGGCCGCGACCTGCCAGCCGGACAGGTAAATCGCCTTCAGCCCGGCGCGCACCTGCTGCACCGCCTGATTCCCGGTGAGCGCACCAAGCGCGGCAACCCAGCTCCCGTCTGCGTTGTGCAGGAGTCGCCACAGGTTCTCTGCACCGCGGCGTGCCAGCGTGCGCTCCTCGCGGACCCTGCCCCGCAGCGCGATGACATCCTCGGCGCTGTAGTCCCGGATGATGCCGCTCCAGCGCGCGTCGCCGCTCCACAGTGCCTCCAACTCGGCGGCGGTCTGGGTCTGGTCTCCTGGTCGTGTCTCGGTCATGAGCTGCTCCTTCGATGTCGTAAATCCCACAGTGGGGCAACATCCGAGGGTCTTCACCGAGAAAGTCTGTAGAAGTTTGGCTCTTTTTCTATTCCCTAAAAGAACTGGGTGTGCGACTCTGGTCGGATGACTCCAGACGCGGCACCGACCCTGCACGATGAAGAGATGCTCGACTCACTCACCCTCGGCCGACGCATCCGGCAACTGCGCAAGGACCGCGGGATGACTCTGGATGATGTTGGTGCCGCGATCGGTCGCGCCGCGTCCCAAGTCAGCGTGCTCGAGAACGGGAAGCGTGAGCCGCGATTGGGCGATCTGCGTTCGGTCGCCAAGGCGCTCGGGGTGTCGCTGGAGCAACTGCTCGCCGCGGAGGCACTGCCCAAGCGGGCGCAACTGGAAATCGAACTCGAGCGGGCACAACGCGGACCGCTGTTCGACTCGCTGGGGCTGTCCCCGCTGCCCGTGCGCAAGGGGCTCAGCGACGAGGCAATCGAGACCATCGTCGCGCTGCACGCCGAGCTGGACAGGTTGCACCGGGAGCGTGCCGCGACTCCGGAAGAGGCCCGCCGAGCGAACACCGACCTCCGACGGCAGATGCGCACCCAGAACAACTACTTTCCGGAGCTTGAAGCTCAGGCGCGCCGGTTGCTCGCCACCGTCGAGCACACCGGCGGGC
>DATCXR010000399.1:0-23552 GCA_036565685.1 Gemmatimonadaceae bacterium | reverse complement strand
GCGGGATCGAGCAGGCCGAGGTCGCCGTTGGCGAGTGCGGCGGCCTCCTTCACCGCCGCCAGCGCGTCCACCAGCGCGGGATACTCGCGGAGCGGGTCGCCGGTGATGGAGAAGTTCTCGAGGGCGCGCAGCGTCTGCACGCCGTAGAGAGCGTCGTCGGCAACCTCGCGCTCGCCCAGGAGGTCGTGCTCGACGCGGCGCTTCCCGCCCACGAAGCCGATCATCCTCCCGCGACCGGCAAGAGTGGCATCGGCGGCGCGAAGCCGCCGCGAGACCACGGCCGCCGCGCGTGCCACCAGGGCCGCGAAGAGGGAGGGGCGCTCGAGAAGAAGCGAGCGAAGCTCCAGCCCGTTCCAGAAGAGAAGCGTGGTCGGCTCGATGGTTCGTGCGCTCGTGCCATGCGGCTCGTCGGCCGCGAGAACGACTCCCTCGCCCAGTGCTTCGCCGGTGGAAAGGGTCGCGAGTCGCACCACGCGCGAGTCGGCCTGCTTCTCTATGGCGACGCTCCCTTCCTGGATGAGCGCGAGGAGCCCGCGCTGGTCGCCCTCCTGGAAGATGAAGCGGTCTTCGTCGAAGGTGGCGTGCTCCATCGCGGCCGCGAGAGCATCGAGATCGGATTCCGTGAAGCCCTCGAAGAGGGCGAAGCGCGCGAGATCCGCGCCCTGATCGGTGATGGACATGGCACGGGGAACCTACACCTGCATCATCACTGGCGGCAACAGGAGCAGCTCGGGTATTCTGCTGGATGTCGCTGTTGCAAGCTCATCTCATCTGCATCGCACTGGTCATCGTCGACCTTGTGACCCGCGCCTGGCGCTTTCAGTGGATTCTCCGGGGTATGCGCTTCAAGGTGCCCTTCATGGAGGTTTTGGCGCTCAACACCGTGGGCGACGCGGCATCGGCCGTCACCCCTCTCCGGCTGGGAGGGGAGCCCGCGCGGCTCGCCGCGCTGACCCACGCGAAGGTGCCGCTTTCCGCGGGAATAGTGGCCGCGGTAGTGGAGGTGCTGGTCATGTGGCCGCTGGTGATAGCGGTCGCGGGGTGGCTGGCGCTCGCGTACGCGCCGAGCTGGTGGCGAGCGGCCAGACCTCTACTCGAGAACCGGCTCACCGGGAGCTGGCTCTGGGTAGCGGTCGCGCTGGCGGTGATCGCGCTCATCTGGTGGGGAGCCGTGCGGCTCTCGGCGCGCTCGGGGAGCGCCGTGCTGCGTGGAACGCGGAGAGCGTGGGCATACTACCGTCGCCTCCCCGCCTGGCCGCTCATAGCGAGCGTGCCGCTCACGCTGGTGAGCCTCGCGGCGCGCGTGGCGATCCTTCCGGTGCTCGCACTGACGCTCGCGAATCCGCCCGCGATGGGCCCGCTCATCTTCGCCTCGCTGATTCTCACCTACGGTCAGCTGGCACTCCCCACACCTTCGGGAGCAGGACTGGTCGAGATCGGATTCCTCGGCGGCGCCGCGGGCGACATGGGAGCGCGATATGGCTCGATACTCTTTGTGTGGCGCTTCTATACCACCATACTTCTCGTGGCGCTGGGCATCGGGCTCGGGGTGATGCAATACGGGTCTGACGCGATCTCCGCGATCATGCGGGGTCGCGCGCGCACCACGGGTCGTGACAGAGCGGGGAACGAGCGTTCGTGACGCCGCTGCGCGCCGCGCACAATGCAGTCGTAGCGATTCCAACAACCATCTATACTGGACGTGCCGCATCCGGCGCGCCCGAAGGGAGGCATCGTGCACTATCGAGTCGCTGTCGGCCTCTTCTCGATCGTCATCGCGGGCTGTTCGCTCGGCGGCGGGGTGACCTCCGCGCCGCAGCAGGCGGGCGCGCCCGCGTACGACATCGCGTATTACCTCGATGCCACCGACACCAGCGGCCACCGCTACGACGTGCGGATGGACATCGGCCGGCTGCGGGGGGACACGCTCGAGCTGCAGCTTCCGGTATGGTCGCCGGGGCGCTACGCCAACATGGGCTTCGCGCGCAACCTGCGCGGCTTCACCGCGACCACGGGTAACGGAACGCCGGTGGCGTTCGACCGGGTGAGCGGCTCGCTCTGGCGGCTGTATCCCGGCGCGGCGCGGAGCGTGCGCGTGAGCTACGAGTTGTACGCGAACACGCTGTCGGGAACGTTCAGCGTGCTCGACACGGCGCACGCGAACCTCAACGGACCCTCGCTCTTCATGCACGTGGTGGGGCACAAGCCCGACTCGGTGCGGCTCACGATCGCCGCGCTTCCCGGCTGGCAGCTGATCAACGGAGAAAGCAACACGACGGCACAGCGCGAGTTCCGCTTCGAGAACTATGACAGGATGGTCGACACGCCCACGGAGCTGGCGCCGCGCGTGGTCGCTGACAGCTTCCGCGCCGATGGACGACTGTACCGGGTGCTGGTGCATCACAACGGGTCGGAGCACGGGCAGCGGCAGCGCTTCGTGCGCGACGTGGAGAAGATCGTGCGCTACGAGAATCGCGTGATCTCACCGCCGCCGCTCGAGCGTTACACCTTCATGTTCCACATCGGCTACAAGGGCGGCGACGGGATGGAGCATCTCTACTCGACGCAGATCATCAACAGCGCTCCGTGGTCCGACACCGCCACCGTGCTCCCCGGCATCTCCACCGCGGCGCACGAGTACTTCCACACATGGAACGTGAAGCGCATCCGCCCCGCCGCGCTCGGCCCCTTCGACTACGGCACCGAGCAGTGGCAGCCGAGTCTCTGGGTGGCGGAGGGGTGGACACAGTATTACGGGCAGATCGGTCTTCTGCGCGCGGGCGTGGTGGACAAGGCCGCGTACTACCAGACACTGGGCCGCGTGATCCAGGTGAACAGCGAGCAGCCGGGTCGAAAGTACGTGTCGGCGCGGATGTCATCTTTCCTGGCACCGCTCTGGGACGGCGCCGCGCCGCCCATGGATGCGGATCGGAGCGGGAGCTTCATCTCGTATTACACCAAGGGCGACGCATTGGCTTTGCTGCTCGACCTCGAGATTCGCTCGCGCAGCGAGAACACCAGGTCGCTGGACGACGCGCTGCGTTCGTTGAAGAAGCGCACTTGGGATGCGCCGAGCGACAGCTACTATCTGCAGGGTCGCGGCTACACCGAGAAGGACATCGAGGAAGTGGTGAGCGAGGCCGCGGGCACCAACATGCACGACTGGTTCGAGCGCTACGTGGGCGGTGTGGAGGAGCTCCCCTTCGCGCGCACGCTCGCGCTGGCGGGGCTCGCGGTCTCGGCGCGCGGCGTGGGAGACGATCGCGAGTACGTGGTGGAGGAGCTCCCCAACGCCACCGCAGCACAGTTGCGCGTACGCGTGGGTTGGCTCAACGGTACTACCAGCTCGGAGGGGCGGTGACGTGAAGAAACCGGTGATCTTCTGGGACGTGGACACCCAGCACGACTTCATGGATCCCGACGGGAAGCTCTACGTCCCCGGCGCGGAGAAGATCAAGCCGAACTTGAAGCGGCTCACCGACTTCGCGCACGAGCGGCAGTTCCACATCGTGGCGTCGTCCGACGACCATGTGCCCGGGCATCGCGAGCTCTCTGACGAGCCCGACTTCGAGGAGACCTTCCCCGAGCACTGCATGCGCGGCACGCCGGGAGCGGAGAAGATCGAGGAGACGAAGCTCTTCTCGCCGCTCATCATCGAGCCGGAGCCCATCCCCCACCAGGAGCTGGCGCGGAAGCTCTGGAGCCATGGTGGCGACGTGCTGATCCGCAAGCACTGGTTCGACGTCTTCACGAATCCCAACACCGACACGCTGCTTCAGGTCTGGGATCCCACGGAGATCGTGGTGTATGGCGTCGCGCTGGATGTGTGCGACAAGTACGCGATCGAGGGATTCATCGAACGTGGGATCCCGCAGATCCATTTCGTGGTCGATGCCGCACGCGCGATCCATCCGGAGAAGGAGGACAAGCTTCTCATGGAGTGGAAAAAGCAGGACGTGAACCTGGTGACGACGAAGCAGGTGGTGGAGGGGGAGGTGGTGTAGGGGGTGAGAAAGCAGGAAGCAGAAAGCAGTGAAGACGAGGGTTCAGGGGGCAGGGTTCAGGGTTCAGGCACTTCCTCGGAGTAGAGACCTACTCACCGAGGCAGTTCCTGAACCCTGCCCCCTGAACCCTGAACCCTCTAGCAGTTCACTGCTTTCTGCTTTCTGCTTTCTGCTTTCTCCCAACAGGCTCCAACACCGTCACACTCTCCGCCACTGACTCGACTCGCGCTCGGGTATAGGCGACGGGGAAGTACTTGTCGCGGGCCCAGAGTTGGAATAGGTCGGAGTAGTGAGGGTTGTCGGGGTCGCCGGACTGGCCCGGGGTGTTGGAGCCGACCGACGAGTCCCAATCTCCCGTATTCGCTATGATACGGAACGATGCTCCCGAAGTCTGGTTGTCACCTCCGCCGGTGGCACCGACGGTGTAGCTGTCGCCGCCGCGGGGGAGCGGGCCGACGTCGAGCTTGCTCCGAACGTCATCGCTCACGGCATTCGTGAGCGGGTGATGGATGAGAGCGTGCTTGTACTTCGGCTGGCCGTATTGCCACCTCGACATGTCGGGGCCCAGCTTCTTTTCGAGATCGTCCACCGCCTGGGCGAGCGTCGTGAGAAGAAGCGTGTCGCGCCCTGCCACGGGATGGGCGCCGAACTCGCCCGAGGGTGCGAGTAGCCAGTCGATGACGCGCTTCAGTTGCACGCCGCGCATGACGCGTTGCGCGGAGGCGGGGACGAACGTAGCCGTCACGCTGTCGTCGAGTCGGCGCTGCCACGCCTCGTAGATGCCGGCTGCGACGGAGTTCTTGTCGAGAACGTAGTTCCAGTCCACGAGCATCTGCCGCGCGCGCTCGACCTTCGGGTCGCTAGCGGTGAGCTCGGCGAGGAGCGGGACGAGCGTGCGCGCGGGGATGGAGAGGTAGTCGGTCTGCAGACGCTCCATGTCCATCATGGTCAGCTTGCTGCCCGAGGCGAGCACCTCGCTGATGCGCGCCCAGCGGAAGGGATCGGCCCAGCTCCAGCCCACGGCATCGCGGTGCGGATACGCCGGTGGTATGAGGTCGTTGTTCGCGGTGGCGAAGTAGCCGGCGGGCGGGTCGTAGATGTGCGGCTTCTCCTTGATGGGGAAATAGCCATCCCACTCGTAGCGGCCGTCACCGGGCACCGGGACGAGACCGCTCCAGTTGCGGCGGATGGGTGCGATCCCCACGGCCTGCCAGCCGATGTGGCCGGCGGTGTCGGCCCATACCATGTTCTCGCCGGGGATGTTGCTGTAGCTGCACGCGTCGCGGAACTCTGCCCAGTTGCGCGCCTGGGCGATGCGCAGGCTGGCGAGGTAGGGCGCCGAGCCGGGCTCCAGCCATGCGGCGCGCACGGCATAGGCAACGTGGTGGGTGCTGTCCTCAAAGACCACCGGACCGTGCCGCGTGTACGCGAGCTTCACGACGGCCGGCGAGCGACCCTTCACGGGGATCGTGTCGGTGATGACGCGCATCGACTCCCACGCCCCGCGATAGCGATAGCGCAGCGGGTTCGAGGGGTCGGTGTGGTAGACGTACAGATCTTCGCCGTCGGTGCCGAAGATCGTGAGCCCCCACGCTCCGTGCTCGTTGTGGCCGATGGAGACGCCCGGGATCTCCGGCTCGCCGCCGCCGATGACGTTCCAGCCGGGCGCTACGAGGTGCACCCAGTACCTGAGCGATGGCGCGGCCTGCGCACGGTGCGGATCGTTGGCCATGATCGCGTGGCCGCCCTGAGTGAGCCGGCCGCTGACCACCCAGTTGTTGCTCCCGATATCGCGTCGCTCGCGCCAGCGCTGGTCAGCTGCCAGCGAATCGCTGACCAGGGCGAGCCGCGTGAGCGCCGCCGAGTCGCCCTGGTACGCCGCGGCCACATCCTGGGGAAGGAAGCGGATTCCTCGACGGAAGGCGTTGTAGACGCCGAGGATGTCCTGCGAGAGGAGCGAGCCATCGATGGCCGTGTCGAGCGCGATGACAGGATCTCCAGGGTGGAACCAGGAGAGCTTCTTTACTTCGGGCGCACCGAGCTGCGCCACCGCGCGTCCTGTCGATAGTTCCTCGCCGATGTTGCCGAGCAATCCCTGATGGCGGGAGATGACGACGGCCGGAGTCCACTTGCCGGGCTCGATACCGAGGAGGCGGAGCTCGATCGGGAGGAGAGTGGAGTCGCGCTCGACGCGATCGATGTAGGCGTTGATCCCGTCCACGAACGCGCCGATGATCGCGGCGCCGCGTGGGTGGTAGGAGGCGAGCTCGCGGTCCATGCTCCCACGGTACATGAAGAGCCGCGTGCCGATGTCGCGCTCGATCTCACGCGGCCCGAGTACCTCGGCTACGGTTCCCGTAGCCTGACGCCGCCAGAGCTCCAACTGGAAGAGGCGATCGTGTGCCGCGTTGTAGCCCTGAGCGAAGAATAGGTCGTGCTCGTTGGCGGCATAGATGTGGGCGATCCCCCGACGGTCGCGAACGATCTCCACCGGCTGTCGCAGTCCGGGTGCCCGGAGCGTATCCGGTGCCGGAAGCTGCGCGCGAGCGGAAGCGGGGCTGCCAAACGCCAGCGCGGCGGCGATGATGGAAAGAGTCGTGGCGAGAGCGAAGAGGTGCTTCATCGGCAGTCCCTGTGGTGGATGTGCGAGCGCTGCAGTCGCGGGCAGTGGCCGCCGCCGTGCTATCATACCACCCGGTCATTTCTTGACAAGTGCGTTCATCGCGCGGTAAGTATGGCCCGCTCGGCACGTCGCCCACGCGATGACCATATGACCGGATGCTGCCCGCCGAGTATCACTCGCGCACTGGAAGCCAGCATGGAGAAGGTCTCCGCCAACTCGACACCGACATACGTCCGGGAAGTGGACGCGAGCGACCGCCGCGCAGCCTTGACGGCGAGCTTTCTGGGTTGGATGCTCGACGCGTTCGACTTCTTTCTCGTGGTCTTCGCGCTCACATCCATCGGCGCGGAGTTCGGGAAGTCGGACGCGGCGATCGCGCTCTCCCTCACGCTCACCCTCGCATTCCGCCCGGTGGGCGCGTTCATCTTCGGGCTCATGGCGGACCGCTACGGACGGCGGCTTCCGCTGATCATCGACCTCGTTTTCTTCTCGGTGGTCGAGGTGCTCACCGGGCTCGCGCCGAACTACGCGACCTTTCTCGTTCTCCGCGCACTGTACGGGATCGGGATGGGAGGCGAGTGGGGTGTCGGTGCGTCGCTCGCGATGGAGAAGGCGCCCTCGGGGAAGCGCGGCATCCTCTCGGGACTGTTACAGGAGGGATATGCCGTAGGTTATCTGCTGGCCGCGGTCTGCTACTTCTTCGTCTTCCCGCGCTGGGGATGGCGTCCGATGTTCTTCATCGGCGGTCTTCCCGCGTTGCTCGCGATCTACGTGCGGCTGAAGGTGAAGGAGTCGGAGGTGTGGGAGCGAACGAAACACGGAAGCTGGGGCGAGCTGGGGAAGGGAATCGTGTCGCACTGGAAGCTCTTCCTGTATCTCACGCTCCTCATGGCGATGATGAACTTCGTGTCGCACGGCACGCAGGATCTCTACCCCACTTTCCTCCAGCGCGACTGGGGCTTCACTCCCCACCAGCGTGCCGCGCTAACGGCGTTCTCGATGGTTGGCGCCATAGTGGGCGGCATCTTCTTCGGGCTCTACTCCGACCGGATAGGGCGGAGAAAAGCGATCGTGATAGCGCTCCTCCTCGCGATAGTCGTGATCCCGATGTGGGCCTTCGCGCCATCGCTGGCAGCTCTGGTCGCTGGCGCCTTCGCGATGCAGTTCATGGTGCAGGGCGCATGGGGAGTCATCCCGGCGCACATCACGGAGCTGTCGCCCGACTCCCTTCGTGGGTTCCTCCCAGGCTTCGCGTACCAGTGCGGGGTACTCATCGCGAGCGCCGCCGCGTACCTCGAGGCGCTCATCGCCGCGCACACCAGCTATGCCGTGGCAATGGCGATCACTGCCCTCGTCGTGTGCCTCGGTGGTGCTCTGGTCTCCGCCCTCGGGCCGGAGAGGCGGGGGATCGTGTTTGGGGAGGGAAGGGGGTAGGGGAGGATCTGCGCGGCTGGTCGTGGTCATCGTGGGGAGGGTTCATTTCGCGGACCTGCGGACGCGGAGGCCGCGGAGGTGAACTGAGAGGACGCGGAGAACGTTCTCCGGCAGCAGGCATCACGATCGTGAGACCGGCTGTGTCGCGAAAGAAAGCTCCTCTCGGTTAGGGGCGCGGAGAACGCGGAGGAGCGCGGAGAACGCGGAGAAATGCCGTAGGGCAGAGATCTCGAGCAGGAGCTCTTGGGGGAACTGCTCCCGCACCGAGAGTCCTGCCCACCCGGGCAGAACAGGAGGTGAGGGAGCAGTTCCCCTTATGTCTTTTCTGCTCCTTGCGGCTGGTGGCCTGCTCCCTGTGCCGTTCTCCGCGTTCTCCGCGCTCCTCCGCGTTCTCCGCGTTCCTTACCGAGAGGGACCCGGACGCCGAGCTGCAGCCGGATCGGCCAGAGAGGGCCCTACTGTCCGGAGCCTTCTCCGCGTCCTCTCAGTTCCCCTCCGCGCCCTCCGCGTCCGCAGGTCCGCGCGATGTACCCGGGCGCCGAGATGGAGCCAGACCAGCCGAGATGAACCATGCCCCCGCGATGGACCAGGAAACGCACCCTACGATATCCACGTCCCCAGACACATCCCGAACGCGCCGAGCAGCAGAACGAGCAGCGAGATGAGCCCGACGAAACCGGCGATGATGCGCACGATCGCGACGAGTGGCGCGGGGAGCTTCCGGCCGCGGATCGATGGCGGCTCCTTGCTCCTGTCGAGGATCCCCCATACGCCGGCTCCCAGAAGCACGCCGCATGCAGCGACGGCTGCCCAGGGCCAGCGGCGGAGAATGCCGAGCGCCAGCAGTCCTAGCACACCGAGCGAAGCGGCAGCGACCAGCTGACCGTCCGACGCCGCGCGGACGCGCGCGCGGAGGATGTCGAAGAGACTCGGGGAGCGACGCTCGGCCGGTGCGTCCATGGCGCGTTCTCTACATCACCGGGCCGCACTTCCCGCCGGCGTCGGGGACGGTGGGATAGCTGATGCCCAGCTGCTCCATGTACGTGGAGTAACGCGAGGGGTCGAAGTAGTACTTCTTCATTTCCGGACGGTAGCGCTCCAGGATCTCGGCGTTGAGGAAGGTCGCCGGCTGCTCGTTGGGGCGCATGAGCGGCTCGTACTTCACGTCCTTCGTCTGCACGTTTCGGAAGTACGCCCACGCGCTGTCCACCAGTGCGGGCTTCCCCAGAATGTCGAGCATCGTCAGTGCCATCGCCTTGGCACCAGCGGTGGCGCCCTTGTGCGCGATGGGCGTGGCCGAGGCGATCGCGCTCGACCAGTGGTGACCGGGGAGTCCCGGGATGTTCGACGGGTAGTTGAGTGTTATGGTCGGCACGTTCCAACTCACGTCGCCGATGTCATCCGAGCCGCCGCCCATGTTGGGAGTGTCGCGTGGCGCCACGGTGCTGTCCACGGCCGTGGCGAGCCCACGCTCTTCCGCGCCCATCTCCTTCTGCACCGCCTTCGCCAGCGACTGGTCGGCCTCGCTCCAGTCGGGGAGGCCGACCTTCTCGATGTTGGCGAGCATCGCCTCGGCGATCGGCCGGTTGAAGTGGCGCGGCCAGGCCGAGCCGAGCACGCGCTCGCCCACCAGCTTCGTGCCGGTCATGAGCGCGGCGCCGCGCGCCACCGAGTCACCCACCGCCCAGAGCTCCTTGATCTTAGGATAGGTGAGCTCGCGGAAGTAGTACCACACGCTCGCCGTGGTCGGCACCACGTTCGGCTGATCGCCGCCGTCGGGGATCACGTAGTGCGAGCGCTGCTGCAGGCGGAGGTGCTCACGCCGGTAGTTCCATCCCACGTTCATCAGCTCCACCGCATCGAGCGCGCTGCGTCCGCGCCAGGGAGCACCCGCGGAGTGCGCCGCCGACCCCTCGAACGAATAGAGCACCGAGACGAGCCCCGAGCCGCCCCCGGGGCCCCATGACGTAGCGAGGTTGCTCCCGACATGCGAGAAGAGCGCGATGTCCACGTCCTTGAATACTCCGGCGCGCACGAGGTACGCCTTGCTTCCCAGCTGCTCCTCGGCGACCCCAGGCCAGATCTTGATCGTGCCCGGCAGCCTCTCGCGCTCCATGATCCGCTTCACCGCCAAAGCTGCGGTGATGTTCACCGGCTGGCCGGTGTTGTGCCCCTCTCCGTGCCCCGGTGCCCCGGGCACGATCGGCGCGTGGCACGCCACGCCCGGCTTCTGCGATGCTTGCGGAATGCCATCGATGTCCGATCCGAGCGCGATCACCGGCCTGCCGCTTCCCCAGGTGGCGACCCACGCAGTGGGGACTCCGGCAACGCCCTCCTGCACCTCGAAGCCGTTCTCCTTCAGGATGTCCACCAGGTAGCGTGACGTCTCTACCTCCTGAAATCCGAGCTCGCCGTAGCTGAAGATCTGGTCGATCATCTGCTGGGTGAATCGCGCTCGCGATTCGACATCGGCAGTCGCTTCGCGCCCGAGCGCGTCGATGCGCCCTCGCGAGAGCGCCTTGCGCGGCGAGCTCTCCTGGGCCGCGGCCGTGAGGTGGCGCGGTGCGGCGAGGGATGCCGCAACAGGCAGCGCGGCGAGCGCGGATACCGCCGCGATGCCGCTCAGGATGGTGCGGAGCGTCAAAGTATGCACGTGCTGGACTCCTAGATGGGGAAGGGCGGTATGGCCGCCGGGAGCGGTTCCGGGAGTGCGTGCTACCTACAGCGCGGGGGGCATCCCGCGACCCTTCCTGCACGAACTGGCCAGGAGGGTCGGGGACGGAGTGGCGAGTGGTCGAGCGCGATCCTACGCGCGGACCTCGTTCTCGGCACGGAGCCAGTCGTCGAGCTCGTGGCCCGCGCGAGCGCCCCGCTCGAGAAAGAGGTAATAGGCGCGAGTACGGATCGCCTCTTCCTTCGTGTGCTCCGCTTCCACGACGCGGTCGTCGAACGTGGCGATCTGCCCGGTCGGAGTCACGATTTCGGCTGCCTGGGCGTTCGCGCTCTTCACCCGCCGGCGCGCGGATCCGCTGTTGGGGGTCCGCTGCTTCTTCTGTTGCATGCTGCACCTGCTTGTCATGTCCGCGGCCTGCATGTCTGGCGACACGATCGGCGTCGCCGCGGAGTGGCGCCGGCGCATCGTTACGAGTCGAACCTCGTAATCATACAACTTCCGAGGCGCGATATCGACCACGTCGCCGCCGAGCGGCGTAGTGAAAACGTTGGACCATGGCGGAGCCGGTGCCTCGCCCGTATCACATCCGGAACAGGTAGCTGATCTTGAGGAAGACGCCGTCCGACTCCCGGCGTAGGTCGTCGAATCGGAAGGCGCGCGGCTCCGAGAGGGCGGCGCCGTAGCCGAGGAGCACCACCGTGCCCGGCGTCGGCTTGTACGAGAAGAGAACGTCGGTGGTGAACTCGCGAATCACCGAGCCCGCCGCGCCGGGAGCCAGGATCGAGTCCACGAGCAGAGGGAGTCCGGTGCGCGGGTCGAGCGGCGCCGCCTGCTCCTGCGCGAAATACTGACCCACGTAGCGCACGAAGATCGAGCGCGAAAGCTGGTACTCGACCTTGAGGCGTGGGATGTCGGCGGTGGCGAAGCGGCTGTCGTCGCGCGCCCGGTCCAGGATGCGGTGAGTCCAGAGCGCGTTAAGTCGCAGCGCCGTGGTCGGGCGCCAGTTGACCTCCGTCTCCAGCGAGAACTGCCGCCCCTCCGCCGCCTCGGCGAAGATTGGCGCGGCACCGTAACTCACGCTCACATTCGCGGTGAGCGGGCGGCTCGGCGTGGTGACCTCGGCGCTCCCGGACCAGAGGTTGTACAGGCCGTGCGGCACCACGAATGCCGCCGTGTCCGTGGGGCCAGGGACGCTGTAGCCAACGTAGTCGGACGACTCGAAGACCTGCTGCTGATTGCTGGCGCTCAGCTCTAGCTGCCACCCGCCGCGGAGCGTGGCGCTCCAGTTGTTCGATAGCTCCGTCTCGATCGTTCCGCGACCGTGAAGGAAGTCATCGTATCTCCAGAGCGGGCTCACGCTCACGAACGTCGTGAGCTGCTCGAGGAGAGCGCCAGGAGCGCCGTACCAGCTGAAGCGGTTCATCAGTCGCCCCGTCACCACGTCGGTACGGTTCACGAAGCCGCTGGCCGCGACGAAATCGGGGCTGATGCCGGTGAGCTCGAAGTGATTCCCGTACGCCCTGCCAGTCCTGTCGGCCAGAGTGATGTCCCAGAGCGCGCCGCTGTTGGTCGCGTTGCCGCTCCGCGTGCGCGATCCCACCACCTGCACCTGCGAGAACCACACCTTTCCCCACACCAGGCGCGCATCGCTGCCGAGTACGCGATTGTAATCGTTCGAGACGATCCTGTCCGTGTAAACCAGACCGAGGGTGGAGCTCGGCCCCACATCGCGGCGCAGGCGGAGGACGTTGTACACCGGATTGCTCCCACTGGCGTCGTCCTCGGCGTCCACCGCGCCGAGGTAGGCAATGCTGGTCGCGCCGATCTTTCCCGTGAGCTTCGCCCCCGCCACCGGCTGCGTGATGCGCCGCGTGTAGATCAGGCGGTTCGGCGTGTCGTACTGCTCGAGCGCCTCGAGGAAGAATGGGCGCTTCTCCGGGAAGAAAAGTGCGAAGCGCTCGTTGGCCGTCACCTGGCCGACGTCGGCTTCCACCTGCGAGAAGTCTGGATGGGCGGTGCCTACCGCAGTGAGGTTGGGCGTTAGACCCCAGCGCAACGTGCCCCCGATGTCGGCGTCGCTCTTGTAGTCGTAGCCCGACGCGGTGGGCGTGCCATCCAGACGCGTGGTGAACTCAGGGGTGAAGTCCATGACCAGGCCGCGGCGCATCTCTTTCAGTCCCACAAGCGTGCCTGACTGGATGAGGAAGCTCGCGTTGGCGCGCACGGCGGGAGTCCAGGTGTCCTCGTACCCGGAATGCTGGACGGTGCGAACTATCTGGAGTCCCCAGTTCTGTACGTTCGCGCTCTGATAGCGGAGACTCTTGAAGGGGATCCTGACCTCCACCTCGTAGCCGTCCTCGAGCACGCGGCCGCGCGACTGGTACACGTAGTCCGGATTGAGATCGACGGAGGCATCGAAGCGGCCGCCGGAGCTGGCGCCGCCCGCGCCGCCGCTGAAGCCGTCGCTCCAGACGCCGTCTTCCTGCACGCCGAGTGGATTCACCGAGAAGAGCAGCGCGCGCCGGTGATCGTCGTACGTGTCGAGGAGGATCTGGATCTTGTCGTCGGCGTCGATATTGTCGCGGTCGGCGAGCGTGGCTCTCACGGTGCCGTGCGACTCGCTCGCGCGGATGCCGAAGTAGATGGCATCCGCCGCGTACCACACGAGCACCTCCGTCTTCTCCTCGGCGGGTCTTCCGTCGGAGGGACGGTACTGGGAAAAGCCGGTCAGGCGCGCGGCGCGCTGCCAGACCTGCTCATCGAGCCGGCCGTCGATCACGACGGATGTGTCGATGCGGGGGATGGCCACGTCGAGCTGTCGCGCGCGGCCGTCGTAAACGAGTTGCGTATCGGCGGGCGCAGAGACCAGCGCGGCAGCCAGAAGGAGGGCGTCGAGCAAGCGTTGTTCGGTGGGTAAAGTTCGGAATCAAAATATACGTGAGGCGGAGGGCCAGCGCTGCGAGTGAGCAATGTAAATGCTGCGCGCTCTGGTATGCCCGGGGTGGCGTCGTGCCGGGCCCGGGGCCATGTTGTGATGATAGGTCATTCCGGGGCGTCGGTCAGCTGGTGGCGGCGCCCCGGCAGTCGCGGACACTCAACACCTGCGCCAGTGTATCCCACTCTGATCCAGGCCCGGATGGCTTTCATCGCCTCGCTCTGTATGGGCGCCTTCCTGGTCGCCGCCCCAGCGAGTCCACTCGCCGCGCAGAGCTCCTCCACCACCACTGATCCGACCGCGAGCTTTGCCGATGCGCTGAAGATCGCGGAGCGCTCCAGGGTTGCTGGCCTCGACAGCCGGCGCTTCACGCACGACACCTTCTGGCGAGTGGTCGCCCCTTCGATGAAGTCGCCCTCTCTCCGCACGGAGGAGATCGGGAAGTCGATGCAGGGGCGCTCGATCAGGACGGTGACCTTCGGAGAAGGGAAGACGAAGGTGCTGCTCTGGTCGCAGATGCACGGAGATGAGTCCACCGCGACTATGGCACTGGCCGACATCTTCAGCTACCTCGCTGCACCGGGGAGCGACCCGCTGCGCGATCGCCTGCGGGAGGGGCTCACGATCGTTTTCATCCCCATGCTCAATCCCGACGGCGCTCAGCTCTTCCAGCGGAGAAACGCCGCTGCGATCGACATCAATCGCGATGCCCGGCGACTCTCGACCCCGGAGGCGCGCGCGCTGAAGGCAGAGCGCGACCGGCTGCAGCCGGACTTCGGATTCAACCTGCACGATCAGAATGCCAGGACGCGCGTCGGGCCGAATGGCAAGCAGGCCGGGATAGCGCTGGAAGTTCCCGCCTACTCCGAGGACCTATCGTACAACGATGTGAGGACTCGCGGCCGTCTGGTAGCGGCGACGCTCGCCGACATGTTTCAGTCGCAGATCCCCGGTCGGGTGGCGAAATACGACGAGACGTTCAATCCCAGGGCGTTCGGTGAGAACATGCAGAAGTGGGGAGCGAGCACCGTGCTCATCGAGAGCGGGGCGCTCCCGGATGATCCCGAGAAGCAGAAGCTCAGGACGCTCAATGCCGCGGCCATACTCGGCGTGCTCGATGCGATCGCCACAGGAAGCTACGCCAACGCGGACCCGGCCGCGTACGAGTCGCTCGAGAGCAACGAGGGGGGCGCGCACAACATCCTCGTGATGGGAGGGAAGCTCGTCCTCCCGGGCGAGGCGCCGATACTCATGGATCTCGCCATCGATTACGAGGATGCCGTCGCCCACCTCGGACCGCGCCTGCGTGACGCGGGCGACCTGAAGGAGGAGGTTGCGATAGACACCGTGGACGCCAGCGGCCTCTTCATCCATCCACGAGGATCCACGGTGGCGCGCGGAGCGGGCGGCGCGCGCCTGGTGCTTGGCGCGTCGGCATCGCTCGACATCCGTCGCGGCGCCGATCCTTCGAGCGCGCTCGTGCGACACATAGGCACGCCGGTGTCCGGCGCTGGCGGAACGCGGAAGTGAAGCTCGTGCAGTGGACGGCCGTGCAGCGCTTCTACGCGACCGTCGGAGCCGCGACCGTCGTCCTGGTTTTCGCCGCGCTCACGTACGCGGGCATCGCCAGGCAGCAGGAGATCCAGCAGCGAGCCGACAGGTCGGGGAAGATCATTCGGACCCTCGAGCTCACCCTCGGCAGGGTTGCCGACGGGGAGACCGGGCAGAGGGGCTACCTCCTCACCGGCGACGAGCGCTATCTCGCGCCGTACGAGGCCGCGGAGCACGATGTCGAGCGCTATCTCGCCGTGCTCGACACACTGACGCGCGACGACTCGTCGCAGCAGGCGCGGCTCGACACGCTCGTCAACCTGGCCACGGCGAAGTTCGCGGAGCTGGACAGAACGCTTGCGCTGCGCCGCGACGAGGGCCTTCAGGCGGCGCTGGCCATCGTCAATAGTGACAGCGGCAGACGGCTGATGGACGAAGCGCGACGCGTAACCGACCAGATGGAGGCGAGCGAAACCCAGCTTCTGCAGGCGCGGCTGGACAGAGAGGATCGATACTCGCGCCAGGTCCGCCTGATTCTCGTCGTAGGCTCGTTCCTGGCCGTTGCCTCCTCGCTCGTCACCAACCTGCTGCTGACCCGCCACGCGCGCGAGCGCGAGGCGGCAGCACGCGAGCTGGACCAGCAGAACTCCCGGCTTCGCGAGCAGTCACTCGAGCTCGAGCTGCAGAATCAGCAGTTGCATGAGCAGGCGCTCGAGATGGAGTTGCAGCAGCAGCACCTCGAGGAGCAGGCCAGCGAGATGGAATCGCAGACGGAGCTGCTCGAGGAGGCCAACTCCGCTCTGCAGACGGCCGTGCACGATCTCGAGTCGGAGCGCGTCGCGGCGGACGTGGCGCGCGCACAGGCCGAAGCGGCGAACGAGGCGAAGAGCGAGTTCCTGGCCACGATGAGCCACGAGTTGCGCACGCCGCTCAACGCCATCGCCGGTTACGTGGACATTCTCGCGATGGGAATCAGAGGGCCGGTCACCGACTCGCAGCGCGAGGACCTCGATCGCATCCGCAAGAACGGCCGCTACCTTCTCTCCCTCATCAACGACATCCTGAACTTCGCGCGCCTCGATGCCGGTCAGCTGCAGTTCACCACATCCGACGTGGATGTCCGCGACATGCTGCTGGGTCTCGAACCGATCGTGGCGCCGCAACTGGCCTCGGGCGGGGTGAGCTATTCCTGCGAGCTCCCGGAGCCCGGTCTGCGGGTAAAGGCTGACTACGAGCGTGTACGCCAGATCCTCCTCAACCTGCTGACGAACGCCATCAAGTTCACGGATGCCGGTGGGACCGTCACGACGAGCTGCGAACGCTCCGGCGACACCGTCTGCCTCAGCGTGACTGATACGGGTCGCGGTATCGAGTCCGACAAGCTGGAGCGGATCTTCGAGCCGTTCGTGCAGGTGGATCGCCACCTGACGAACGTGAGTCAGCAGGGGGTGGGACTGGGGCTCGCCATATCTCGCGATCTGGCCAGACGGATGGACGGCGATATCACCGCCAGGAGCGAAGTAGGAAGAGGCTCGGCCTTCGTCCTGAGCCTGCCGCTCGCCGTCGTCCCCGGCGGCGCGTCATTCTCTCGCGACGCCGGCATGGACGCGTTGGCCGGAGAAGTGCATGGGGCGGAGGGTATGACGCGCTGACTTGGCAGTGCCGATATAGCGATTATGTAGCGGCGATGAAAATCTGACCGAAACCAGGGATCGCTCCCCCGAGGCGGGGACACGACTCTCCGCCCGCGAGATCCACGAGAACGTTCTCGACATGGCGGACGACGAGCTGCGCAGACCGGCGCGTGCTCTCTTCTGGTCGTCTCTCGCGGCTGGACTCGTGATCGGATGGAGCTTCGTCGCGAGTGCCTACGGTGCGAGCGTCGCGTCGCCGGAGTGGGCAGGGGTTGCGGGCGCAATCGCGTACCCGCTCGGTTTCGCGCTGGTGATCATCGGCCGTAACCAGCTCTTCACCGAGAACACTCTCGAGCCGGTAATCCCTCTCCTGGAGGACCACGACCGGCGAACGCTCCGCCTGGTGCTCCGGCTCTGGGTGATCGTGCTGTTCGGGAATCTCCTGGGGGCGCTCATCTTCGCGCTGCTCGCGGCACTCACTCCGATGCTCCAGACGAAGCTAGAGCCCCAGCTCCTGCATCTGAGCCGCGAAGCGATGGCGGGCGGCTTCGACCGCGTGTTCTACCTCGCCATTTTCGCCGGCTGGCTCATCGCTCTCACAGCGTGGCTGGTGCAGGCCACCGAGCGGACCCTGGCGCAGATCGTGCTCATATGGCTCACGATCGCACCGATCAGTGCGTTTGGATTCCGCCACTCGATCGCGGGCGCCGTGGAGGTGTTCTATCTCGCGGCCAACGGCGGAACGGGGTGGGGAGACGCCGTGGGTGGATTCCTGGTTCCGGCAGTGCTGGGGAACATCGTGGGTGGAGTCCTCTTCGTTGCCCTGCTCAACCACGGGCAGGTCGCTGCAGAACGGGGGCACGCGTGATAGTGACGCGGCATCACGGCGGGGAGAGATCACATGCGGGAAGTATTTCGCAAGTTCGCTGCTGCAACGTCGCGGGTCGTGGGATCGCCCTGGATCTTCGTGCTGGCGGTCCTGCTGATCGTCGGGTGGGCATTCAGCGGTCCGGTGTTCGGCTATTCCGATACCTGGCAGCTCGTGATCAACACGACCACGACGATAGTCACGTTCCTCATGGTGTTCCTCATTCAGAACACCCAGAACCGCGACTCCGAAGCCATCCACCTGAAGCTCGATGAGCTGATCCGGGCGCTCCATACCGCGCGCACGAGCCTGGTGGATCTGGAGGATCTTTCCGACGATCAGCTCGCGGAGTTGCGCGAGGAGTTCCAGCACCTTCGCGAGCTGCACCGGGATGACGGAGACGAGGTCGCCATGCAGCCAGATGGCAATCCGCCTATGCGGCGCGTGACGGATCCACCGATGCGGCGCGTGACGGACCCTCCAACGAACGATGAGGTAGGGGGTCTCGATGGCGTCGAGCGCCGGCGCCCGAAGGTCGAGAACTAGGCGGTCGCGGCGCTACCAGCCGGGCCGCGAGCGGAGCAGCGCGGTCATCGCGTCGGCATCGAGCGGGGCGGAGAAGAGGTAGCCTTGCGCGTAGCCGCAGTGGAGCGAGCGGAGCCGGCGGAGCTGCGTCATGGTCGTCACACCTTCGGCGATCGCGTCGAGACCGAGGTTGGTGCTCATCTGCAGGATCGTCTGCACGAGCTGAAACGCGCGCTCCGAGCTCTCGATCTGACTCACGAAGGCGCGATCGATCTTCAGCGCATCGAGTGGGAGCTGGTGCAGGTAGCTGAGTGAGGAGTAGCCGGTCCCGAAATCATCCAGGAAGATCTGGATGCCGCGCTCCTTTATATCGTGGAGCATCCGCACCACCGGCTCGGGCTTGTCGATGATCGCGCTTTCGGTGATCTCGAGTCGGAGTCGCGTGGGGGCCACGCCGTGCTGAACGAGCGCCCTCTCGACGGTGCGGAGGAGATCGGGCTGGATGAGCTGACGGCCAGCGATGTTGACTGCCACCGTGAGCTCGTTGCCGCTCGATTCGTCCTTCCCGCCAGCGGCCGGCCCGTTCTTCCGCGGACGGGTCTGCAATTCCGGGAGATCGTCCCAGCTTCTCAGCTGCCGGCACGCTTCCTCCAGAACCCAGAGGCCGATCGGGATTATCAGCCCGGTATCCTCTGCCTCCGCGATGAACGCATCGGGCTGGATCATCCCCCGCTGTGGGTGACGCCAGCGCACGAGTGCCTCGACGCCCGCGATCGTACCCGACTCGAGGTCCACGACCGGCTGGTAGTGCAGCTCGAACTCTCTGCGCTCCACCGCGCGTCGCAGATCGGTCTCGAGCTGGAGCCTTATGAGCGCCGCGGCGTGCATGGCGGGATCGAAGATCTCGAAGCGGGCGCGCCCGCTCATCTTGGCGCGGTACATCGCCATGTCCGCGCTGCGCAGCAGGTGCTCGGGCTGCTCGTGCGCCGATGAGCTGAGAACGATCCCGAGACTCGCGGTCGTGAAGAGGTCGTATCCGCCGACGTTGACTGGCGCGGCCAGCGATGCCTGAATCCTTTCCGCCACGTGGGCCGCGTCGCTTCCGTCCTGCACGCGCTCCAGGAGAAGTGCGAACTCGTCACCACCGAGCCGCGCTACCATGTCTCCACCACGCAGACAGCCCTCCAGGCGGCGCGCAACCGCTACCAGAAGCTCGTCGCCAGCGTGGTGGCCGACGCTGTCGTTGACCACCTTGAAGTGATCGAGATCGAGAAAGATGAGCGCGAACAGATAGCCCTGCGAGCCGCGGGCGCGCGACACCGCCTGGGCGAGGCGCTCGGTGAAGAAGCTCCGGTTCGGCAGGCCGGTCAGCGGATCGTGCCGCGATGCGTGGCGCAGCTGCCGCTCCACGCGCTCCCGCTGGATGATCCGGTGCCGCAGCGCCAGCTCGGTGGAGGCGCTGGCCGCGAGGTCGGTGAGGATGGAAACCTCCCGCGCGCCCCATGCACGCGGAATCACATCGGTCACGCAGAAGACGCCGAGCAGCTCTCCGTCGTCGCCGGTGAGCGGGGCACCCATGTAGCTCGCGATGCCGAGCCGGTCGGCGATCTCCGCTTCGTGCCAGCTCCCATTATGCCGCACGGGCGAGCGTCCGCGCGCGTCGGTCACCGTAACGACCCCGTTTGCATCGCCGATGCGCGTGCCGAGGCCGGAACGGATGAGCACTCCCGGGTCGTGGAAGAACCAGGAAGGAAGGTCGGAGCCACCGCCGAAGCAGCGGCGGTCGGAACCCACCAGCGCTACGAACGCCGCCGGCGCCTGCAACACGGTCGCGGCAAGCCGCGCCGTTCGCTCGAGCGACGCGGCGAGAGTACCGTCGAGGGCTGTGCCTTCATCGGGCGCCGCTGACCCGTCAGCGTTGCGCCGGGTCGGCGCGGAGCTGTTTCGTGGCGGAGCTGCCATACACCATAAGACTGGCCTCGCTCCTTTCGGTCACATTCTGCGCACCTCGCCATGAAACAGATAACGCGGGACGACCACGGGAATTATGCGACGCGCACCGCGAGCAGCGAGATGGCGTCCGCGCATGCGCCAAGGCATGCGCGCACTGTGGTGAGGTCGTGGTCGCCCATGTGGCCGATGCGAACCGTCCGTTCTTTCAGCTTCCCGTAGCCCGCCCCGATGGTGAAACCGCGCTCCGCCACCGCCGCCACTACTTCCGGACCGCGCAACGACTCGGGGAGTACGATCGTGGAAACGGTGGGCGAGCGACTTCCCTCCGGTGCGAGAATGGAGAGCTCCACACCATGCTGCTCCGCGAACGAGTCCACCCACTCCCAGGTCTCGCGCGCCATCGCGGCATGCCGCTCCCAGCGACTCTCCAACCCCTCCGCGGCAAGCGATGCGAGCTGCACCTCGAGCGCGTAGAGGAGCGAGATCGCTGGCGTGTTGGGCGTCTCGTCGCGCTCCGCGTAACGGGCGAACTCCACGATGTCGAAATATTTGCCGCGCGTCGGAGCGCTGGCCGCCTGTTCCATGTAGGCCGCCGACGCGACACCGAACGCCAGACCGGGCGGGAGTGCAAGCGCCTTCTGCGAGCCAGTCAGGACGAAATCGAGCTCCCAGTCGTCGGCGCGGAGCGGCGTGCCTCCCACTCCGGAAACGCTGTCCACCAGGCAGAGCGTACCGTGCCGGTGCGCGATCTTCGCTACCGAGCGCACGTCGGTGAGCGCGCCAGTGGAGGTCTCCGAATGAACCACCGTGACCGCGGAGTAGCGCTTCACGGCGAGCCGGCGCTCGACCTCGTCCAGCTCCACCGTCGAGCCCCACGGAGCTTCCACGATATCCGTCTCGTGGCCGCAGCTCGCCGATATCTCGGCGAAGCGCGCCGAGAAGGCCCCGTTCACCAGAGAGAGCACGGGGCCGCTCGGAGCGCACCGCACCGCAGCTTCCATGAGCCCCGTCGCCGAGGAGCTGCTCACGAATACGGGGCGGGTGGTGAGGAACACGCCGCGCAATCCGCTCTGCAAGCGGGCGAACAGCTCCTCGAACTCGGTGCCGCGGTGCGGGATCATCGGACGAAGCATCCCCGAGAGCACCTCCCGGCGCACCTCGGTGGGACCGGGGAGGAAGAAGCGGCCGAAGCCGGGCTCGACTCTCATGTGAGAACCAGTTGAAGGAGCTCGTTGAACGAGCGCAACTCGTTGTCGGCCACGGCGACTACGGGCTCGCGGCGGACGAAGCCGGTGAATGCGGCGAAGGAATCGACCACTGGCAGCATAGCGGCATCGGTAGACCCGTCGCCCACCGCGAGGAGCGGGCGGGGAAGCGAGATCGCGCGGACGACGTCCGCCTTCCCGTTCTGCGTGATGAGCGGAGATGTGCAATCGAAGCCGGCGTACTCGCCGCGCGAGTCGAAGTCCACGCGAACGGCGTGAACCTCCGTGTCGGCGAACCCGAGAGCGCGCGCGGCCGGGAGAAGCGCCTGAAGAATGCCGCCGCTCACGATGACGAGCTTCACGCCATCGCCGCGCAGCTGGGCGATGACGTCGGACGCGCCAGGCGCCAGCGAGCTCTCGTAGAGCAGCGCGAGCTCCGCTATCTCGAGCTCCGACGGGCGGATCAGAGCGAGCCGCTTGCCGTAGATCTCGTCGAGCGCCAGCTCACCGTCCATGGCGCGTGCGGTGAGCGATGCGATCTCGCTCGCCACGGCTGGCTCACATCTCCTCGCCAGCCAGTCGATCCCCTCCACCGATGCGATGGTGGAGTCCATGTCGAGGACCACCGCGGCGTACGCGCTCACGGGAGCACGTTCCCCGGCGCGAGGATCCCGAGTGGATCGAGCTCCTGCTTGAGCGCGCGCATCGCGCGGATCTGCAGCTCGCTCATCTGCAGAGGAAGCCAGCGGCGCTTGAGCTTCCCGATCCCATGCTCCGCCGCTACCGTGCCGCCAGCATTCAGCACGTGGCTCAGAGTCTCCGTCACCGCGCGCTCCACGGCCTCCAACTCGGCCGCGTCGCGCGCGATGAAATTCTCGTGCGGGTGGCCGTTTCCGGCGTGCCCGTAGATTACCGGCTGCGCGATCTTCTGTCGGCCCGCTGCCGCGCGTGCGGCGACTATCGCCTCGTGCAGTGCGCGATACGGGACCGCCCAGTCGGTGGAAACCTTGCGGCCGCCATTCGCGCGGAACGATGAGCCGCGCTCGTTCATGCACGCCGGGACCGCGTGTCGGAGTCGGCGCGCCTCGCGCAACTCGGCTTCGCTTTGGAAGACCCGCGCGTCTTCCACGCGCGCTCCGTGGCGCTCGGCCAGCTCCACCCAACGCTCGAGCGCGGGGTCGTTGCCCTCGCCCGCCTCTTCTCCGTACACGAGCGCCGATCCTATGCCGCCGAGGTTCCAGCCATCGGAGCCGGCCGCGTCGCGCACGATCTCGACGGCGCCGTGGTCGAAGTACTCGAGGCAGCGCGGGCCGATCTCGCGCGATGCGCGCGCGGCAGCTACGAAGGCGAGTGCATCCGCTTCGCTTTCGAAGGGGATCGCGAGCCCGGTCACCGAAGCGGGAAGTGGAAGGAGCGTGAACTCGGCCTCCACTATCACACCGAGCGTCCCCTCGCTCCCGATGAACCAGTCCATGGGCTGCTGCGCCATGGCGTAGCCCACGGTGTTCTTCTCCAGCGGGGTGCGGCGCAGCTCGATGAGCTCTCCATTCGCCAGCGCCACGCGGAGCGCGATGGCGTGGTCGCGCGTGGTGCCGTAGCGTAGCGAGCGCGCGCCCGACGCGTTGCACGCCAGTGCTCCGCCGACCGTCGCCTCCTCCTCGCTGGTGGGGTCGGGCGCGAAGAGGAGGCCATGCTCCGCGGCCGCCCGCCGAACGTCCGCGACGAAGACACCGGGCTGTACTCTCACCGTGCGCGCCGCGGCGTCGATGTCGATGATTCTGTCGAGCGCTCGGAGCGAGAGGAGGATGCCGCGATCTGTTATCGATGCGGCCGTGGTGCTCGACTGCCCGCCCGCCGCGGTCACGGGAGTGCGCGCTGCCGAGGCGGCGCGCAGTATCTCGGCGACCTCCTTCTCCGACTCGGGGCGCGCCACCCATTCAGGGAGGAGCTCGATTCCCGATGCATCCCGCGCGAAGGCGACTCGCACCGCCTCGTCACCGTTGGGGATCGTGCTCACCGGCGACCGCCCCTCGGCGAGCACCGCGGCAACGGCGTCATGAATCCTGGAAGCGCACGATGGTGGCCGAGAGCACGTCGGGGAGCTCGAGCAGCTGCTTGCGCAGCGGCTCACCGATGTCGTCGTCCA
>DATCXR010000394.1:0-11804 GCA_036565685.1 Gemmatimonadaceae bacterium | reverse complement strand
TGCCGTCGAGGACAATCACGCAGGCGGCGGCCTGATGATCTCGGCAAGCCACAACCCGATCGAGTGGAACGCGCTCAAGTTCATCGGACCGAGCGGCCTCTTCCTCGACGCCCGCGAGGCGGCCGAGATGCGGCAGGTGGCGCAGGGCGACTTCCCGCGCGCCAGCTGGGACGAGCTCGGGCAGGTGAGTGTCGACGAGAATGCCATCGCGCGTCACATCGAGAGTGTGATCGCGCTCGACTTCATCGATGTCGAAGCAATTCGCGAACGTCGCTTCCGCGTGGCGCTCGACTGCGCGCGCGGCGCGGGTGGGGCGATAATTCCCGCGCTTCTCGAGCGACTCGGCTGTGATCTGACCGCCATCAACCTCGAGACCGACGGCCGCTTTCCGCGTCCACCTGAGCCGGTTGCCGCCAACCTCGGAGATCTGGAACGACTTGTGCTCGAGGCGCGCTCGGAGGTGGGCTTCGCTACCGACCCGGATGTGGATCGGCTCGCTCTGGTATCCGATCAGGGCAAGGCGATCGGGGAGGACTGGACGCTCGCATTGGCGGCGCGGCTGGCACTCAGGTATCGGCGCGGGCCGGTGGTGGCGAACCTCTCCACGAGCAGGGTAGTAGATGATGTGGCCGCGGAAGCGGGAACCACGGTGCTCCGTGCCCCGGTCGGCGAGGTGAATGTGGCGGTGAGGATGCGCGATGAGGGTGCTGCGATAGGCGGCGAAGGAAACGGCGGAGTGATTCTTTCCGAGCTTCACCTCGGTCGCGACGCACCGCTCGCTGTTGCAATGATCCTACAGATGCTGCTTGAAGACGATGTACCGATGTCACAGACGCTTGCTCGATTCCCGAGCTACTCGATCGTCAAGGACAAGCTGGACCGCCCCGCGGCCCCGCTCGACACCGTGTACGCGAGCCTGCGAGGGGAATTCGGCGACGCCGAGGCCAACGACCTCGACGGCCTGCGCCTGTCGTGGAGCGACCGCTGGGTGCACGTCAGGCCATCGGGTACGGAACCGATCGTGCGTGTAATCGCCGAAGCTCCGAGCGAGGCGGAGGCACGGGATCTGGTCGCCAGATCGCGTGCGCCGCTCGACGCTCTACGCTGAACTCTCATTTCACAAGAAGACTCCAATGTGCGGAATTGTTGGCTACGTCGGCCCCAGGATCGCTTCTCCCGTTCTCCTCGAGGGACTCAAGAGACTCGAGTACCGGGGGTATGACTCGGCAGGAATGGCGATCACCAACGGCAACGGCGTGGAAACGCGGAAGGCGGCGGGGAAGATCGTCGAGCTGGAATCGGCGCTGGAGGCGGCGCCGCTCCACGGCACGATCGGCATCGCGCACACGCGCTGGGCCACCCATGGCGCGCCCAACTTCTGCAACGCTCACCCGCACATCTCCTGCGACGGCGACATCGCGGTCGTGCATAACGGCATCATCGAGAACGGCTCGTCGCTCCGGCAGGCGCTCGTGGACAAGGGCCACGAATTCCGCTCGGAGACCGACACCGAGGTGCTCGCGCACCTCATCGAGGAGCTCTACGACGGGAACCTCGAGGAAGCCGTCATCGAAGCGCTGAACAAGGTGGACGGCACATACGGCATCGCGGTCATCTCGAGCCGTGAGCCGGACAAGATCGTCGCCGCGCGCAAAGGAAGCCCGCTCCTCGTGGGACTCGGCGAGGGCGAGTACTTCGTGGCGAGCGACGTGTCCGCGGTCCTCGCGCACACGCGCCAGGTGATCTACCTCGATGACGGCGACCTCGCGGTGCTCGAGCGGGATGGCTACCGCATCATCGACATGAACGCGGTGGCCCTCACTCGCCCGGTGAGCAGCATCGACTGGGACCTCGACATGATCGAGCGCGGCGGCTTCGCGCACTTCATGCTCAAGGAGATCTTCGAGCAGCCCACCACGATCGAGAACACCATGCGCGGACGTCTCCGCGTGGAGGAAGGCGCGGCGCGGCTGGGCGGACTCAACCTCACCGACGAGGAGCTTCTCGACTTCGACAACATCGTCATCACCGCGTGCGGTACGAGCTGGCACTCGGCGCTGATCGGCGAGTTCATGATCGAGGAGCTCGCGCGGATCCCCGTGGAGGTGGAGTACGCCTCCGAATTCCGCTACCGCAATCCGGTGATCGGGCCCAAGACGCTGTGCATCGTGATCTCGCAGTCGGGTGAGACGGCCGATACGCTCGCCGCGATGCGCGAGGCGAAGAGCCGCGGCGCGCGCTCTCTCGGTATCGTGAACGTGGTGGGCTCCACCATCGCGCGCGAGTCCGACGGCGGCATCTACATCCACGCCGGCCCCGAGATCGGTGTGGCGTCCACCAAGGCCTTCACGAGCCAGGTGACCGCGCTCGCCCTCTTCACCCTCAGGCTCGCTCGGTTGCGCGGACTTCCCGCCGACGAGGGACGCCGGATCGCGACGGCGCTCGCCGCGCTCCCCGAGCAGATCCGCCACGTGCTCGATCGCGCCGAAGACATCGAGCGGATCGCCGAGGAGTTCAACGACTCCGCCAACTTCCTCTACCTCGGCCGCGGTTTCAATTTCCCCGCGGCGCTCGAGGGCGCGCTGAAGCTCAAGGAGATCAGCTACATCCACGCCGAGGGGTACCCGGCCGCGGAGATGAAGCACGGGCCCATAGCGCTCATAGACGAGAACATGCCAGTGGTGTTCATCGCGCCTCACGACTCCGTGTTCGACAAGATCGTTTCGAACATCCAGGAGGTGAAGGCGCGTGGCGGCTGCGTGATCGGCCTCACGAGCCGCGACGAGGCGGCGCTGCGCGGGCTCCTCGACTACGAGATCCGCATCCCCGAGACGATCGACATGTTCACTCCTATCGTCGCTTCGGTGCCGCTGCAGCTTCTGGCGTACTACATTGCCGTGAAGCGTGGCGCCAACGTGGACCAGCCACGGAATCTCGCCAAGTCAGTCACGGTGGAGTAAGAACCGGATGCGTTATGTGGTAACGGGAGGTGCTGGCTTCATCGGTTCGCACCTCGTGGAGCATCTCGTAGGTGAAGGCCAGGACGTAGTCGTACTCGACGATTTTTCGACCGGGAAGCGCGAGAACATCGCGCCCTGGCTGGATGGCATCGAGCTGATGGAGGGGTCCGTAACAGATCCCGCCGCGTGCGCTCGTGCGTTCTCCGGCGCCGACTACGTCCTCCACCAGGCGGCGCTCCCCTCCGTTCCGCGCTCGATCAAGGATCCCGTCGCCTCGCACGCCGTGAACGCCACAGGCACCCTGAACGTGCTCTTAGCCGCGCGCGATGCCGGGGTGAAGCGAGTGGTGTACGCGGCGTCGTCGTCGGCCTACGGCAACACGCCGGAGCTCCCGAAGCGCGAGGAGATGGTCGCGCGCCCGCTCTCGCCGTACGCGGTAGCGAAGCTCTCGGGCGAGCAGTACTGCCGCGCGTTCCACGCGTCGTTCGGCGTGCCGACGGTAGCGCTCCGCTACTTCAACGTCTTCGGGCCGCGCCAGGACCCCACATCGCAGTACGCCGCGGTGGTGCCGAAGTTCATCACCATGGCGCTCGGGGGCGAAGCCCCGACGATCTTCGGCGACGGCAACCAGACGCGCGACTTCACCTTCGTCGCCAACGTCGTCCGCGCCAACCTCCTCGCCTGCGAAGCCGGCCCCGACGCGCTGGGCGAAGTCTTCAACGTGGGCTGCGGCGAGCGGATAAGCGTGAACGATCTCTGGAACCGCATCCGCGCCCTCGTCGGCACCGACGTCGAAGCACGCCACGAGCCCTCCCGCACCGGCGACGTCCGTGACTCCCTCGCCTCCCTCGACCGCATCCGCGCCATCCTCGGCTACGAGCCCGTGGTGGGAGTGGGGGAGGGGTTGAGGAGGTTGGTGGAGGAGATGAGAGCAGGGTTCAGGGGGCAGGGTTCAGGGTTCAGTGAACCACCTCGAGGGAGGGACCTCTCCCCCGCGGCAGTTCCTGAACCCTGAACCCAGCCCCCTGAAGCCTTCAAGGAATGCGCCTCCTTCTCCAGCGCGTCTCGCGCGCAGAGGTTCGTGTGGACGGGAAGGTCGTGGGGAAGGTGCAGCGCGGCTTCTGCCTGCTCGTGGGATTCACGCACGGTGACGGGGCGGAGCAGGTGGAGTGGATGGCGGAGAAGGTGATCGGGCTCCGGCTCTTCGGCGACGACGAAGGGAAGATGAATCTCTCGCTCGAGGATGTCGGGGGAGAGCTGCTGGTGGTGTCGCAGTTCACGCTCTACGGCGATGCTCGGAAGGGGAGGAGGCCGAGCTTCATAGATGCGGCGCGACCCGAAGTGGCGGAGGGGCTCTACGAGATGTTCGTCGAGAGACTCCAGTCGCGCGGCGTGCGCGTGGGGACCGGCGAGTTCGGGGCGATGATGGAGGTTGATCTCGTCAACGACGGACCGGTGACGCTCTGGCTGGAGCGCTGAGGGTGCGCGTGATTCTCGCTTCGGGCTCGCCCCGGCGGCACGATCTCCTCCAGATGATAGGTATCTCGCACGACGTAATACCGGCCGACATCGACGAATCGCAGTTCGACGGCGAGCGCCCGCTCGAGCACGTCGAGCGCCTCGCGCGCGAGAAGGGCACCGCCATCGCCTCGCGCTTCCCCGACTCGCTGGTAATCTCCGCCGACACGATCGTCGTGGAAAGCGACGACGTCCTCGGCAAGCCGCGCGACCCCGCCGAGGCGCGCGCGATGCTTCACCGCCTCTCCGGCCGCACCCACCTTGTCTTCACCGCCGTCGCCACCACCCTGGCCGGCCGCACCATCGCCGCCGTCGAGGAAGTCTCCGTCACCTTCCTCCCCCTCTCCGACCGCACCATCGCCTCCTACGTCGCCACCGGCGAGCCGATGGACAAAGCCGGCTCCTACGGAATCCAGGGCTACGGCGCGACCCTGGTGGAGCGCATCGACGGCGACTTCTTCGCCGTCATGGGCCTCCCCCTGGCGCGCCTGGTGGCGTTGTTGAGGGAGATGGGGGTGGAGTATGGGTTTGGGAAGACAGGAAACAGGAAACAGGAGACAGGAAACAGGTAACTGCCTCGAGGGTGAGGGCCTCATCCCCAGGAGCCGGTACCTGTTTCCTGTTTCCTGTTTCCTGTCCCCTTCTCACCCCTGTTCCCTTCCTCCTTCTTCCCGCCACACCTCCACCTTCTCCAACACATCCCCCACGGTGATGCGCGGCATGCGGTCGCGGTGGCGGGTGGTGAGGAGGCGGCCGGCGCGGGTGGTGGGGCCGTATGAGCTGACGGTGAGATCCTGCGACGCGCGGTAGGGGCCGGTGCGGAGAGGGTTGCTGTAGCCGATGAGGCTTATCACGGGGCGCCCGAGCGCGACGGCCATGTGGAGCGGGCCGGTGTCGAGCGAGATCACCAGAGACGAGGCATCGAGGATGCTCACGAGCCGGCGGAGACCGCTGTCGAGGAGTGAGACGGGGGCCGGCCTGGCTTGCGCCATGATGGCGCGCTCGGTTTCCACTTCGCGCGGCGAGCGGCCGCCGACCAGCACGGGCTGCAGGCCGAAGTCGGCGTGGAGCGCGCTGGCTACGGCGGCCCAGCGCTCGGCGATCCAGTCCTTCTCGGGCCGGCTGCTTCCTATCACCAGCGATGCCATGGGGCGATCGAAGCGCGAGATGAGGTCGCGCTGCCACTCGCGCTCGGAGTCCCAGGGGCCTAGCCGCCATTCGATCGGCTCAGGCTCGACACCCAGTGGTGTGAGGAACTCGAGGTACTCGTCCTGGATGTGCGCGGGGGGCGAGGGCGGGATCTGCTGGTTGGTGAAGAGCCAGTTCAGGTCGCGCGCCCGCGCTCGATCGTAGCCGAGTCGCACTGGCGCGTGCGTGAGCGCCGTGAGCACGCCCGCCTTGAAGTAATCCTGGAGCGCAAGCGTGACGTCGAAGCGCCGCGCGGCCAGCTCGCGCCGCACATCCAGGAAGGCACGGCGCCCCTTGCGGCGATCGAGCACGATGATCTCGTCCACGGCCGGATGTCCGCGCACCAGCGCCGCCGCGCCGGGCTGCAGGACCCATGTGATGTGGACCGTGGGATCGTGGCGCTCGAGCGCGTTGATCACCGGGAGCACGTGCACCGCATCGCCCACGGCGCTCAGCATGACTACGCAGATGCGAGCGCCGCGAGGTAGAGGGATCGTGCTCGCGGGCGAAAGCGGATGATGCAATGGCGGTGTGAAGGCTGATGAGGTGCTGAGCGTGTCCGTAATGTATATTCAGTTCGATCCCTCACCACGTGCATGCCACCTGGCTCGCCGCTGCCGCGCCGCATCCTGGTCATCCAGCTCCGTCGTCTGGGTGATGTGGTACTCACCACGGCGCTCCTCGACGACATCGCGAACGCGTTTCCCGACGCGGCCGTGGATTTTCTCGTGGGTCCCGCCGCGGCGCCACTCCTGGCCGGCCACCCCCTGATCCGCGAGCGGATAGTGTTCGACTCCGCGCGCCGGGGGGCGATGAGGCGGGAGATTCGCTCGCGCCGCTACGACTGGGTAGTCGACCTGCAGGGAAGCCTCACCACCGCCATGCTCGCTCGCGCTTCGGGGGCGAGGGTGCGGCTCGGGTGGCGTGTGCGTGGCTGGCGGCTCTGGTACACGCATGCGAAGTCGCGCAAGGGCCCCATCGAATACGTGGTGCGCGAGCGGCGGCGGCTCCTCGAGCTGGCGGGCGTCGCCGTGGGAGATTCGCTCCCCAGCGTACACCTCTCCGCCGCGGAGCGCGAGCAGGGCGAGCGCGACGCACGCTCGTGCGGCGCCCTCCCCGGTTCGCCGCGCGTCGGGATCCTCCTCTCCACTCGCGAGCCGGCCAAGGACTGGAAGGTGGACGGTTTCGCGGATGTAGCGCGCGCCCTTCTTGCCGATGGCGTCACGCCGCTCATCTTCCAGATAGTGGGCGACGAAGAGCGAGCGGAGCGCTTCCGCGCGCTCGCACCGGGAGTGGCGATGGTGCCGCCGCTCGAGCTGCGCCGTTTTCTCGGAGTGCTGGCTGGCACGTCCGTGTTCGTGTCGGGCGACACGGGGCCCGCGCACATGGCCGATGCGCTGGGGGTTCCGCGCGTGACGATCTTCGGTCCCACGCCGAGCGCCGCGTGGAGCCCGGGACTCCCGACGACGGTGTCCGTGCAGGGCCCGGGCGCCCGGATCGTGCGGATGCGCGACCGCGCTCCGATGCTCGCGCAGGGACACGACTTCACCGGGGGCGTGACGCCGGATATGGTGCTCGCGCCCGTGCGGCGGCTGCTCGGCGAGACGGGCCGCGACGGAACGTGCTGTCATACAGACCGCTGAATGCACAGACGTACGATGAGCCGTGACGGGACCATGAAGAGATTCCACTGCCTTGGCGCGTTGATCCTCCTTGCACTGGCTTCTCCCGTTTCCGGGGCCGCGGGGCAGGTGGCGCGCGGCACGGTGATCGAACGCGGGAGCAGAGCCGCGATCCCCGGAGTGCTCGTGTCGCTGGTGAATGCACAGGGGCACATCATCAGCACGGTATTCACCGATGAGCAGGGGCGATACGACATCAGCGCGCCCGCCGCGGGGCGCTACGCCATCGAAGCCAAGCGGATCGGCGTGCGGCAGCGTCGCGGCGAGTCGTTCGACCTCGCGGCGGGGGAGAGCAGGCGCGAGGACATCGTCCTCGATCCGGTAGTGTCGGTGCTCGCCGGCATGGATGTCGAGGGGCGGAGCAGGTGCGTCGCGCGCCCCGGCGCCGACGCGCGCACCGCGGCGCTCTGGGAGGATGCCCGGGCGGCGCTTACGGCCACCGTGCTGACATCGCGCAAGCCGATCTCGGGGATGATCACGCGCTTCACGCGCGAGCGCTCGCCTGGTGACGGCCGAGTGCTCAGCGCCGATCACCAGAACGCGCACGGCGACATCAGCCGCCCCTTCGTGAGCATCCCCGTCGAGAAGCTCTCGCGCGAAGGGTACGTGGTCCCTCGTGACGATGGGTCCACCGACTACTACGCGCCCGACGCCGATGCGCTCCTCTCCGACGAGTTTCTGCGCGACCACTGCTTCCGGTTCGTCCCCGGGGGGAGCGAGCGCGTGCGGATGGTGGGGCTCGGCTTCGAGCCGGTGAAGGGGAGGAAGGTACCGGACATCGAGGGCGTTCTCTGGATGGATGCCGCGACCGCGGAGCTCGAGAACATAGAGTTCACCTACCGGTCCATCCCGGGGCCGCGCCTGAAGCGGGAGTTCGGCGGCCAGGTACGCTTCGACCGCCTCCCCAACGGGCGGTGGATCGTGAGCGCGTGGGTCATCCGCATGCCGGTGCTGGAGGAAGAACGCCGCCCACGTGCCACGCTCCCCGGCGGTCTCGACGCGGACGCGTCGTCGCGCGTGGTTCTCAAGGCAGTGCGCGAGGAGGGCGGCACGGTGCTCCTCGATCGCGGCCCGCCGCCACCGCGCAAGGCGATAACGGGAACCGTCCTCGGCGGCACAGGCGCGCCGGTAGCGGACGCCAAGGTGAGCGTCGAGGGGACGAGCATCTCCGCGCGCACCGGGAGCGACGGGCACTTCGAGATCCGCGGCATCCCGGAAGGTCTCTACAGCGTGGTCGTGACCACGCCGGAGCTGGACTCGCTCGGCGTCACCGGACCAGCGGACACAGTGCGCCTCACCGCGCGCGGCGGCCCCGACGTGACGCTGAGCGTCCCCTCTCGCGCCTCGCTCGCCCCGAGGATGTGTCCCGACCCGGTAACCGATCGCCGCCTCGCGGCACTCCGTGTGCTCGTGGTAGACAGCGCGAGCGGTGCGCCGCTGAGCGACGTGGACGCGCGCGTCTGGTGGAAGAGCTACACCGGCTCGCTGGCGGCTAAGAACCTCGCCGAGAAAGTGGACGGCGTGGTCGCGCGACTCGACTCGCTCGGAAGCTTCACCATCTGCGGCCTCCCGGCCGACCAGGCGATTCACGTGGAGTCACCGCGCGGCGCGAAGATTACCTTCAGCGATACGCTCACGGCTGCCGCCGGCGAGGTGGGGTGGCGAGTGGTGCGCGTGCCCTGACGCCGTCGTTCCACCAATCGAGGGTGATGATGAACGAGAAGATCGGATCGCTTATCAGTGAGCTCGCGCGGACGAACGTCGAGCTCTGGCACGAGGAGGACAAGGCGCGCGTGGACGACGATCACCAGGTCGCCGCGGCGAAGCGCCAGATCGACCAGCTGAACCAGCGCCGCAACGATCTGATCGAGCGCATCGACGCCGGGGTGCTCGAGGTGGTGCGAGCGCAGCGTGGCGCGGGCGGCGCGAGCGACGGTGCACGAGAGGGCGCTGCGCGCTCGGAGCGGGATCGTGGCTGAGACGGTGGGGTGGCTGGCCGACAAGATCAGCATCATGGAGCTCAAGATCTACCACATGCGCGAGCAGTCGGAGCGCCGGGATGCCACGCCGGAGTTCCGCGCGCGCTGCGTCGAGCGTGTGGCCGTGCTGGAGACGCAACGCGACGACCTCGCCGCCGAGCTCACCACGCTGCTGCGTGATCTCGCCTCGGGGAAGGTGGTGCCCAAGGTCTACCGCCAGTTCAAGATGTACAACGACCCCGCGTACCGGAGCGGCGGTTCGAGCGACGCGGAGGCTGGCTGAGCGCGGAATCGGATCAGCACTCGCGCGCGAGCGGGAGAACCCGGAGCACGGCGGCGAGTGACGACGCCGGGCACGATCACTCGGCGCGATCGGCGCCCTCGCATCCTCTCACCGTGGTCTACATGGACCTCGGCACTGGCTGGCGCGGCGGGCAGCGGCAGATTCTCTGGATGGGCGAGGGGCTGAAGCGACGTGGCGGGCGACCGATCTTCGCGCTCCGTCCCGGCGCCGAGCTGGCGGCTCGCGCACGCGCGAGCGGGATAGAGGTGGTGCACGTCGACCCTACCATCTCCGAGATCGGCCCGTGGACCGTGCTCCGCCTGCGTCAGCTGATCTCGCGCGAGCGCGTGGACATCCTCCATCCGCAGTCCGGCCACACCATCGCGCTCGCCGCGCTCGCCGCGGCCGGCACGCGCGCGCGGATCGTGTTCGCCAGACGTACCACCTTCCCGGTGCGCGACAACATCGGAACGCGCATGAAGTACTCCCGCGCCCACCGGGTGATCTCCGTGTCGCGCGCCGGGGTCGATGCGCTCGTAGCATCGGGTGTAGATGCATCGAAGATCGATGTAATACCCAGCGGGATCCCGCTCGGCGAGCTGGCGAGCCCCGCCTCGCGTGAGACGCTCGCCTCTTTCGGTGTACCCGAGCGCGCGCCGCTGGTGGTGATGGTGGGGGCGCTCACCGACGTGAAGGATCCCGTCACCTTCGTGCGCGCCATCGCGGTCGCGAAGCGGCGCGTTCCCGCGCTGCAGGCGTTGATCGTGGGCGAAGGACATCTCCGTGCCGCCGTGGAAGCGGAGGCGCACGCGCTCGAGCTGGACGACACCCTGCACCTCACCGGCTTTCGCGACGACCACGACTCGTTCATCGCAGCGGGGAATGTTGCCGCGCTCAGCTCGAAGCTCGAGGGGACGCCTGGCGTTCTCCTCGACGCTCTCGCGCTCGGCCGCCCCATCGCTTCGACGGCCGCCGGCGGAATTCCGGAGGTCGTCGAGCACGGCGTCTCGGGGCTGTTGACGCCCGTCAGTGATCCAGACCTGCTGGGCGGCTCGATCGCGCGGATCCTCCTCGACCCGGCGCTCGCGGCGCGGCTGTCGGCGGCCGCGAGGGAGCGCGCGCGGGAGTTTTCCATCGACGTCACGGTCGAGCGCACCATCGCCGCGTACGAGCGTACGCTGAGCGCCGCGAGAAGCTCATGACCAGCCGGCCGCTCACCGTGATGCACATCAACACCGAGCGCGGCTGGCGCGGCGGCGAGCGTCAGACTCTCTGGCTCGCGCAGGGACTCGAGCGAGCGGGGCACCGTTCGCTGCTGGTCGTGCGACCCGGCCAGCAGCTCGCCGAGCGCGCTGCAACTGCCGGGCTCGAGATAATCCCGTCCGCACCCGGCTCCGAGGTCGACCTCGCCGCCGCACGCTGGATCCGCCGCGCGATCCTGGCGAATGAGGTCGACATCGTGCACGCTCACACGGCGCACGCCGTGGCGCTAGCCGCCATGGGCGCGCGCCGCACACCCGCGCGCGTGGTGCTCACCCGGCGCACCGTCTTCCGGCTTCGCTCCAACCCCTTCACCCGGTGGAAGTACCGGCGCGCCAGCGCGATGATCGCGATCTCCGAGCGCGTGAAGGAGGCGCTCGTCGAGGGCGGGATGAGCGCCGCCGCCATCGAGGTCATTCCGAGCGGCGTACCCCCCGATCGTGAGGTTGCTCCGGTCGCGCGCGCGGAGCTCGGCGTGCCGGACGACGCGCCTCTGGTGGTCATGGTGGGCGCCCTCACCCGGGAGAAGGACCCCGTCACCTTCGTTCGCGCGGTAGCGGCGGCACGCGAGCGAGTGCGTGACCTTCGCGCGCTGTTGGTGGGCGACGGTCCTCTGCGTGGTGCGGTGGAGGCGGAAATCGAACGACTCGGCGTTTCCGACGCGCTCCAGCTCACCGGCCACCGTGTGGACGCCGATGCCATCATCATGGCCTCCGACCTCCTCGCTCTCAGCTCCATCGAGGAGGGACTCGGCTCGGTGCTGCTCGACGCGATGGCGTTCGGGAAGCCCGTGGTGGCGACCGACGCGGGCGGAATCCCCGAGGCGGTTCTGCACGGGGTGACGGGGCTGATCGTCCCTGCCGGCGACGCACAGGCCATGGGTGAGGCGATCGCACGCGTGGCGAGCGACCGCGAGCTCGCGGCGCGCCTCGCC
>DATCXR010000364.1:0-9257 GCA_036565685.1 Gemmatimonadaceae bacterium | reverse complement strand
GCGGGCACCGAGCTGGCACCCGCGCTCTCCTCCGTCTTCGCCACCACTTCGGTGGGCGGCTTGGCCTGTTCGTCCGCTTTCACCGGGCCACCGGCGCCGGCCACGAGGGCACTTATGTCCTCGTCGGGAGCGGCGATCACGCCAACCAGGTTCCCAACGGGCGCGGTCTCACCCTCCCCGAGGACGCGCTTCCGCAGAACGCCCTCGCCGCGCGCGACGAGCTCCATCACGGCCTTGTCGGTCTCGATCTCGGCAAGGACCTCGCCCTTCGCGATCTTGTCGCCCTCGTTTTTCAGCCACTTCACCAGGCGCCCCTCCTCCATGGTCGGGGAGAGCGCCTCCATCACGATCTTGGTTGCCATGTCGGTCTCTATGGGTGGCACCGCCGGCGCGCGAGCGCCGGCGGCTGGCTACTCAATCGATGTACATCACCTTCTTGACCGCCGCGATCGTCTTGGGCGCGTCGGGCTTGGCTGCCTTCTCCAGGTTCTTCGCGTACGGCATGGGGACGTTCTCCTGATGCACGCGGAGTACCGGCGCGTCGAGAAAGTCGAAGCACTCGCGTTGGATGACGTCCACGATCTGCGCACCCATCCCGGCGACCTCCCATCCTTCCTCGAGGACGACGGCGCGGTTGGTCTTGCGGATCGATTCGGCGATCGCCTCGGTGTCCATGGGACGGAGACTGAGAAGGTCCACCACCTCCACGCTGATCCCCTCCTTCGCGAGCTGGTCGGCTACCTGCATGGCGACGAGAACCATCTTGCCGAAGGTGACGATCGTGCACTGATCGCCCTCGCGCTTGATGTCGGCCTTGCCGATCGGGATGGTGTACTCCTCCTCGGGCACTTCGCCCTTGGTGTTGTACAGCATCTCGCCCTCGAGCACGATCACCGGATTGTCATCGCGGATCGCGCTCTTGAGGAGTCCCTTCGCATCGTAGGGCGTTCCGGGCGCCACCACCTTGAGCCCGGGGATGTGCGAGAGCCACGACTCCCACGCCTGCGAGTGCTGGGCGGAGAGCTGGAGCGCCGCGCCGTTGGGGCCGCGGAATACCATCGGGATGTTGTACTGGCCGCCCGACATGTAGAGCATCTTGGCGGCGGAGTTCACCACCTGGTCGAGCGCGAGGAGCGCGAAGTTCCAGGTCATGAACTCGATAATCGGACGAAGTCCCACCATGGCGGCGCCCACGCCCACACCGGCGAATCCGAGCTCGGTGATCGGCGTGTCCACCACGCGCATCTCGCCGAACTCCTGGAGGAGCCCCTTGGAGACCTTGTAGGCGCCCTGATACACGCCCACTTCCTCGCCCATGATGAAGACGCGATCGTCGCGGCGCATCTCCTCGAAGAGCGCCTGGTTCAGGGCGTCACGATAGGTGATTACCGGCATCAGACGGCCCCCGCGAGCTCGCCAGCATCGCTGGTGGTGTCTACCAGAACATCTTCGTGGAGCGACTCGAGCGCGGGCTCGGGGCTCGCGTCGGCGAATTCCCATGCGTCTTCCACGATCGCCTTGATCTCGTCGTCCAGCCTGGCCATCTCCTCCTCCGACCACTCGCCGCGCTCCTCCATGTCGGCGCGGAGCACGGAGATCGGATCGCGCTTCATGTACTCCTCCAGCTCTTCCTTGGCGCGGTACGTACCGCTCACTGCGTCGGACATCGAGTGACCCATGAAGCGGTACGTGCGAACCTCGAGCAGGGTGGGGATGTGCTCGCTCCGTGCGCGATCCACCGCCCGCTGGGTCGCTTCGCGCACCGCCATGACATCCTGGCCGTCGACCACTTCGTTGGGCATGTCGTACGAGCAGGCGCGCTCGGCGATGTCGTTGATGGCCGAGGCGCGCTCGAGCGCCGTGCCCATCCCGTAGCGGTTGTTCTCGATCACGTAGATCACGGGAAGCTTCCAGAGCGCCGCCATGTTGAGCGACTCGTGGAAGGCGCCGCCGTTCACCGCCGCCTCGCCGAAGAAGCAGAGGCAGACCTGGTCGCCGCCGCGGTACTTCACCGCGAAGCCGACACCCGTGGCGAGCGGAATGTGCCCGCCCACGATCCCGTGGCCGCCTAGGAAGTTGACGTTGCGGTCGAAGAGGTGCATGGAGCCGCCCTTCCCCTTCGAGCAGCCGTCGGCTCGCCCGAAGAGCTCTGCCATGATCGAGCGCGGCGACATCCCGCGCGCGAGCGCCTGGCCGTGCTCGCGGTAGGTGCCCAGCACGTAGTCATCCTCGCGGAGCACCGAGATGGCGCCCACGCCTACCGCTTCCTGACCTATGTACAGGTGGCAGAAGCCACCGATCTTTCCCAGCGCGTACGCCTCGGCGGCGCGCTCCTCGAAGCGGCGGATGAGTAGCATCTGCCTGAGGAGCTCGCGGCGCAGCTTGGTATCGTCCGAGCCGGAGCCGGACTGTTTCTTCTTGGCCATGGTCTGATTGTGAAAGTTTGAACCGTGGTCGTGCAGCGGAGTCGGCCGGGTAAGCGCTCACACGCGAGCGAATCCCGCCTTCTGAACCTGATCCCAGGCGTGGTAGCTCGAGCGCGTCAACGGACTCGATTCCACGTGGCGGAATCCCAGCTCGAGCCCGATGTCGCGCAGCTCGCGGAACTCTTCGGGCGTGTAGTAGCGGTCGAGCGGGATGTGACTGTCGGACGGACGCAGGTACTGGCCCAGAGTGAGGATATCCACGTCTACATCTCGGAGGTCGCGCATCGTCTGGACGATCTCTTCCTTCACCTCACCCATGCCGAGGATGATCCCCGACTTGCTGGGGATGTCGGGCGCGACTTCCTTCACGTAGCGGAAGATCTTCATCACGCGCTCGTAGCGCCCACCTGGGCGGCAGCGCTTGTAGAGGCGCGGCACGGTCTCGGTGTTGTGATTGTAGATGTCGGGACGCGCCTCGAGCACTGTACGGATGGAGTCTTCGTTGCCCTGGAAGTCGGGGACGAGGACTTCGACCGAGCAGTCCGGGAGCTGCTGCTTTATCTGCCGGATGGTCTCGGCGAAGATCCACGCGCCGAAGTCGGGGAGGTCGTCGCGGTCAACCGATGTGATGACGGCGTGTCTGAGGCGCATCTCGGCCACCGCGGCGGCGACGCGCGAAGGTTCTTCGATGTCGTACTTGGGCGGCCGGCCGTGCGCGACGGCGCAGTAGGCGCAGTTCCTGGTGCACACATCGCCGAGGATCATGAAGGTGGCGGTGCCGTGCTCCCAGCATTCACCCACGTTGGGGCAGTGGGCTTCCTCGCAAACGGTGTGCAGGTCGAGCTCGCGCATCAGGTGGCGGAGCCGCGAGTAATTGGGCCCGCCCGGAGCCCGCACCTTTAGCCACGCGGGCTTCCGCTCCGGGAGCTGATTCGCCCGGTGGAGTCCCACGATCTGATAGAGTGCCTCCCCCATATTCCTCGGCGGATGAAATGCTCAGGTGGGATGGCGCAGGCGCGGTCGTGATGCGCCGTTCGAGATGCGCCGTGACAAATCCACGCAAAGCTATGCCACGTATCAGGGGAAAGGTAGGCCGGGTTCCGGCTAAACTCTACCTAGACGGTTACTCCTGCGCGGCGAATCGAGCCACCGAGAACGGAGTGATGTCGAGCGGGGGAGCGGATCCCGTGGCGATTTCGGCAACGCACTCGCCGGTGAGTGGAGACAGGAGAATTCCATTCCGTGAGTGGCCGCAGGCGTAGATGAGGGCGGGGTGATCGGGGTCGCGGCCGATGATGGGGAGGAGGTCGGGGGTCACGGGCCGGAGGCCGCACCAGTGGTCCAGCGTGCGGGCCTGGGCGAAGGCCGGGGCGATCTCGCGGGCGGCGGCGACCAGGCGAGGCGCGGTTTCGGCGGTTACGCGCGTGTCGAAGCCTACGTGCTCCATGGTGGCTCCCACCACCGACCGGGAGCCCTCGCGCGGGACTATGTAGCCATGGGGGCCGTAGACGACGTGGCGGATCGGCGCACTCGAAAGAGAGATTGCCTGCCCGCGTACCGGTTCTACCGGGATCGGGCGCGGGAGCCCCTCGATGAGGGGAGACCAGGCCCCGGCGGCCAGTACCAGGGCGGAGCTCTCGAGGCGGCCTCCGGATCCGAGCGTCACGGTGGCGTTCCGCCCATCGACTTCCAGCGCCCGGGCGCAGTCGGCTACCACCTTCACTGAAGGGCTCGCGGCCACGAGCGCCGCCAGCGCCCGTACCAGGACGACGTTGTCGACCGCGCCATCGCGTGGATAGAGCACCGCGCCCGCCACGGGCGCCAGCTCCGGCTCCAGGCTCCGGAGGCGCGAGCCATCCAGCCACTCCGCTGCGCCAGGCGGGGATTGGTCCAGCTCCTGGCGGCGCGAGTCGGCTTCACCTTCGTCGACCACCAGCTCGAGGACGCCATCCCGGTTGAGGGGGACGCGGATCCCCGTCACCTCGGCGAGCGCAGCGAGGTAGCTCGGGTAGAGGTCGCGCGCGGCGAGGGCGAAGGCGTGCGCAGCGCTGCCGGCCGAGCCGCGTTCCATGGCGGGAGCCAGCATCCCCGCGGCGGCGGTGGAGGCCATCCCCTTGCGGCTATCCTCGACGAGGGTCACATCGGCGCCGCGCTCTCCAAGGGCGGCGGCAGTGGCGAGCCCCACCAGCCCGCCGCCGATGATCACCACGTCGGCGCCGTGCACCGATCCCGGGGCGCTCACATTCCGCTCCGGGGCGAGGGTGAGCCGGCGCTGCTGGCGTGAAACCCGCGGACACCCTGGTGCGTATGGGGGATAGAGCTGAACGCTCCCGGCACCCGTGAGGAGACCACTATCATGTTTCGCACCATCTTCTCCGTTGGCATTCTGGCGATCCTTGGATTGTTCGCCCTGAAGTTCGTCTTCGGAATTTTCGGCTGGCTCGTTGCCCTCCTGCTCTGGCTGTTCTTCATTGCGTTGAAGATCGCCCTGGTAGGCGCGGTGATCTATCTGATCATCCGCGTCGTGAGCCCCGAGACCGCACGACGTCTGCGAGAGAAGTTTAACGGGTAGGAAGCGCGACTTCCCGGCAGCATTGTAGCATGATACAGCAGCGCCCCGCGGACGCGTCCGCGGGGCGCTGCTTCGTACGTGGTTATAACAGATCTGGATGAGGCGGAGCCGTCATCCCCGCGACTTGCGGGGATCCATTCCACCGTCATTCCCGCGGAAGCGGGAATCCATGCTACTCGACCGAACATGGATCCCCACTCTCGCGGGGATGACGGGAGCGGCAGACGGCGGCGCGCCGGTCAGGGATTCGCGTCAGGAGCGATGGTTCCCTTGTACGCGGACAGGTAGAGGTCGAGCGTCTTGAGGTAGGGGACCTTCGCCTTGAACTGCACCATCATGCGCCTGTCGTCATCGCTGAGCCACATCTGCGCCTCGCCGCCCTCGGCGAAGATGCCCTGCGACTTGATGATCGGCTGGATCACGATCGTGTTGAACTTTCCGGCTGGCACGTCGATCGTTTCCTTGCGCAGCACCTTCACCACCACCGGGTTGCGGTCGGGACGGAAGTAGCGGTTGAAGGTGTACGTCTTCCCCACCTCCAGTGGAACGGTGCGGACGAAGTACAGGAACGACGCATCGTCGAGCGGCTTGGGAACCGTGGGCATCTCCTCGTAGCCCTTCTGGTGCAGCACGCCGCGCTCGGGATAGATGTCGTAGTAGCGCTTCTTCTTGTAGCTCACCTCCTGGATGTTCTGGATGAAGCGGCGCGACGAGAGCGTTTCGGTGTCGAACCAGCTCTCGAGCACGTCGTTGACCTTGAACATCAGGAAGCCGCCCTCCACCGAGAAGCGCGCGTGGAAGGTGTCTTCGCCGCGCACGTCCTCGACGCCGAGGAGCTCCATCTTCCCCGTGCCTACCTTGGCGCCGCCCACGGCGACCATGTAGTCGAGCTGCTCGCCGATCGCGAAGGGCCTGGCGATGGCTTCGTGCGAAGCGGAAGTCGACGCGGAGGTCGACGCGGAGTCGTCGCTCGCGATCGTCACGGTGTCGTTGGCCACCGGCCGCGAAGCAGTCTGCGCGAGCGCGGCGGCTGGAGTTACCGCGGCCAGCACAAAGAGCGATGTGCCGACGGCGGAGAGAATTCGAGCAATCATGATCCGGAATCCGTTGTGACCCGACGGGTTCTCTTTCTCCAGCCGAATCGGTACAGGTCCATGGCGCCCTCGAGTGCACGGACGCGGGTGGCGCGTGGACGGAGATCGTATCTGGCGTTCAGTGTGGCGGTCTCGATGCGCCTGCAGAGCGGCGCCGCCTTCACGAGCAGCTCCGCATTCGCCGCCCAGCCGTTCGATTCCACGATCGGCTGATCGCCGGCGGTGCGGACGAGCTCCTTGAGCACCGCGATCCGGTAGAGCCGGAAAGTGCCGAACGGGTCGTGAACGCCGGGCACCTTCACCACCGGTCGCACCAGCCAGGGCGCCACACGGCGCAAACGTCTAACCGCCACCGGCGCCCCCTCGTTCCCCGCGCGCTCTGCTATGACCATGTCGGCGCCTCCCTCGAATGGCTTGCTCAGCTCGGGAATGTGCTCGGGCTGGTCGGTGAAGTCCGCCTGCATTGTGATCATGGCATCACGGCGCGGATAGCGTGTCGTCTTCACCACGTTACGTGCGAGTGTGTCGAGCGCAGCCGCGTAGCCGCGCCGATTCTCGTGCGTGAGGACGGTGAGCGGCAGCGACTCCGCGTACGCCTGCAGCGTATCCGCGGTGCCGTCAGTGCTCCCGTCATCGAGGACGACTATCTCGTACTCGCGCGGGTGCTCCTCGAAGACCTTGCGGATGCGCCACAGAAGGAGGCCGACCGTGGGCGATTCATTGAACGCCGGAATGCAGATATAGAGCATTGGTTTCCTGATAGATGATACCGCAGCCGCAGAGAGTGGTTCCTGACCGGGCCGGGTCTACTTCCTCATGTGCGGCTCTCCGTTACGTGCGGGAGCGCACGCAAAATGAGTGAGCCGGGTGCGGAGGTCAAATCGGTGCGTGCCCTGGCGGCGCTGCCCGCACGCCGCGCACGGGCAGCGCTCGACCTGCGAGAGTGCCAGCCGCATTGCGCTTCGCGCCGGCGATCGTCAGCAGGGAAGCGGGTCGTGGCGCCATTGTCACCCGAGTGGCACGACCGGTGTATTAGAGTCAGCATTGCGATCCACGGAGGACACGCATGATACTCGGCAACGTTCGTGCTTCGCTAACGCGCAACGATGCGCAGCTTGCGCTCCGACTGATCTGCCGCGGCTCTGCCACGGAGCTGGAGAGCGCCGAGGAGGCGCTGCGCGGCTCGGGGATCGACGCTCTGCTCGATGACCCGCGCCTCCTCCCCGCGCTCATGGAATCGCGACTCGGGATGAACGTGTCGCTTCCGCTCTTCTGCTATGTGGTGGTGCGCTGCGCGCTGCGCGCCGCGGGCGAGAACGACCGCGCGCTCGCCGATTATGTGGCCGCCATCCTCCTCCACTTCGGCGCGAGAGGTCGCGCCGAGCGGATCGCCGAGAGCGACGATCAGACCTACGACACCGTGAGCGCGCTCCTCGACGAGGTGAACGGCGCCGACGCGCGGCGCACCTTCCTCGTGCGGCAGCACCTGGGGAACTACGCGCTCTGGCTGAGCGGGCTCTTTCCCGACCTCATCGAGAAGCGTCGCTGGAGGCGCGGGGGTCCCGACCTGGAGTACTACGAGGACATGGGCCGTCGCGGCTTCCAGCTGGCCGCCGACCACCGCCTGGCGCAGGAGCACGGGCTCGACACGCTTTTCCGCGACGTGGCGGAGCGCTTTCCGCGGCTCCGCGTGGCGCTGAACGGCGTGAGCGACACGCTGTTCTTTCCGTCGGGCAGCTCTCCCGAGCGATTGATGCGGCAGGTGCGCGACGAGGTGCGCTGGAAGCTCACGTGATGTGATCAGTGGCGCAGTCCCCCGGTTTTCGCTTGCGCCCGACCTGCGGCTGAACGTATCCTAATGGTCCCCACCCAATTGTCGAACGTGCGTTCGGCAGACGCTGCCGAACACGCTCGAAGTGGGGACACTCCTGCCAAGGATCAGCCGTATTCCAGGGAGGGCCAGCACCATGCCGACATACGAATATCACTGTCGCTCCTGCGACAGGAACTTCTCGGTTCGCGAGCGGATGGACGAGCACAGCGCCAGCGGCACTGTCTGCCCTAATTGCCGGTCGCGCGACGTGGAGCGTGTGATCAGCGACTTCTATCCGCGCACCCCGCGCAAGTCGTGATGCGTGCGAGCGCGTAGGCCATGTTCGAGAGGCTGCGGCAGTCGCTGCGCGACGCCATGAGCCGAGCCTCATCGCCCGAGGAGGGGCGTGCCGTGCTCGCGATGATGCGGGATGCGCTGGTGCAGGCGCGCATGGGAGTAGCTGAGGTGCGCGATGCATTGAGGGAATCGCGCACCCACCTCGCGCACGAGCAGAAGGAGCTCGCGACCGTGCGTCGCCGGCGCGAGCTCGCCGCCGGCATAAACGACAGCGAGACCGTGGAGGTGGCCGACCGCTTCGAGAAGCGGCACCTCGAGCGGATCGCCGTGCTCGAACGGAAGATCTCCGCTCAGGAGAGCGAGCTCGCGCTGGCCGAGAGTGAGCTGGACGAGATGAACGCTCAGTACCGCGCGATGCAGGCGACGGGCGGCACCACCGTCAACCCGCCTCCCTCCGTAGGAGAGGAGCTCGGCGCCGAGTCGGATACGCTTCGGTCGGATACGCTTCGGCGCGAGATGGACCGCGCGGCGCGCGAAGCCGAGGCCGAGCGACAGTTGAGCGAGTTGAAGAGGAAGATGGGGAGGTAGGGAGGCGGAGAGAGCAGAGAGCAGAGAGTAGAAAGCAGAAAGCAGTGGACTGCCTCGGGGGTGAGGGCAGTAACCCCGGGAGCCGTTCACTGCTTTCTGCTCTCTGCTCTCTCTCCTCTCCCCTACGCCTGGACGCTCGAGGTCAGCCGCTTCAGCACCGGAACGAACAGCAGCATCAGCAACGCCGCTCCGATTCCGATCACCACGAACATCGTGAAGAAGCCGGCGTGCGTGGAGCTGAAGCTCTGGATCACTCCAGCCAGGCCGGTCATCTCCGGACGTACGGCGCCCTCCGTGGGCGTGAAGCTCGCGAGCCAGCCGGCGATCTTGTCGGCGACGCCGTTGGCAAGGAACCAGACGCCCATGAGGAGCGACGCGAAGCGCACCGGCGCGACCTTCGTTACGTACGAGAGCCCCACCGGCGAGAGACAGAGCTCGCCCCAGGTGTGGAAGGTGAAGGCGGCGAC
>DATCXR010000361.1:0-6386 GCA_036565685.1 Gemmatimonadaceae bacterium | reverse complement strand
TAGTAGCCGCCGAAGGGAGCCACTACCCGCGCGAGTGCCTGGATCTCCTCTGGCTCGGCGTAGAACCCGGGATCGTACTCGGTGCCTGAGGAGAGCCCCACCGCGCCGTCCAGCATGCCGCGATTCACCAGCACTTTCATCGCCTCGATCTCCTCGGCGGTCGCGGGCCGCCGGAAGTCGGCGCCCATCACCGCGGCGCGCACGGTTCCGTGCCCTACCATGGTGACGAAATTGATCGCCGGATGCAGGCGGTCGATCATCTCCAGGAAATCCGAGACGGGAAGAGCGCTCCCTCCATCCTGCCCCACGACGCTGGTCGTGATCCCCTGCCGAAGCTGGCTCTCGGCCGATGGCGTCTCCTCGATACCGCGGTCGGCGTGACTGTGCAGGTCGATGAAACCCGGCGCCACGGTGAGCCCGGACGCATCGATGACGCGCTCGCCGGGGTGCGGAGCCAGTGATGCTGCGACCTCCGCTATCGTATCACCCACGATTCGCACATCGAGCCGGCGTGCCGTGCCACCAGATCCATCGAGCACGCTCCCGCCGCGGATCAACAGCGCCGGCCGAGCACCATTCGCGCCGGACTCGCTCTGCGCACCGATCCCGGTCGTGGCGATGGATTGAAGGGCCGCGGCGAGAGCCGCGCACGCGTGCAGAGTCCGACGCAAGGTCATGAGACCTCCTGCTTCGTGTTACTAAACCCGAACATGGATCCCCGCTTACGCGGGGATGACGGCTTCATGAGCAGGTGCCTGTTTCCTGTTTCCTTGCAGTTCCTGCCCCCTGCCCCCTGCACCCTGCATCCTGCACCCTGGCCGTCACTGCTTCCTGCTTTCTGCTTCCTGCTTTCTCTCCCTCACCTCCCTCGGCAGCATTTCGTCCCGCTGCGCGGTGAGGTAGGCCATTGTCGCCACCACGGTAGCCATCTGCTTCATGTCGTCGGGCTGAACGCGGTCCACGACATCCATGTTGGAGTGGTGCGTGCGCGAGTTGTACTCGTAGCGCTCCTGCACGAACTGGAAGGCGGGCAGGCCGAGCGCGCGGAAGGGGCGGTGGTCGGTGGAGGTCACCGAGCGCGGGCTGAGAATCTCGACACCGAGATCGCGGAGCGGGGCGGTGAAAGCTTCGAATACAGGCTTCACTCCGTCGATCCCTTCCATCCAGATCCCACGAATTTTTCCGGTGCCGTTGTCGATGTTGTAGTAGGCGGCGAAGCGGTCGTAGCCGGGTTTCATCTTCCCCGTGCTCTCGTCGCCGAGGTACTCGCTCGCGTAGTGGCGGGAGCCGAGGGTCCCCTCCTCCTCGCCTCCCCAGAGTGCGATGCGGATCGTGCGGCGCGGTTTCGCGTCGATCTTCTGGAGTATGCGCATCGCTTCCATCATCGCCGCGCTTCCGGAGGCGTTGTCGGTGGCGCCGGTGCCCGAGTGCCAGGAATCGAAGTGCGCGCCGATCAGCACTACTTCGTCCCTCAGCTTCGGATCGGTGCCGGGGATCTCGGCAATGATGTTGAATCCGCGCGGGGTGGTCTCGTCGTAGAAGCGGGTCTTCACGTCGAGCAGCATGCGCACGGGAATCCCACGGTCGAGGATGCGCACCATCCGGTTGTACTGCTCCACGGCGACCGTGATCTGCGGGAGGCCGGTTCCCGCCGTGGAGTCGCGGCTTCCGCCGCTCCCGACGAAGATCGTTCCGCCGTCCACCTTCTGCGCGTACCACGAGAGGTCGCTCCCGCCGGCGGAGGAGTCGGCGTCGGAGCCACGGTCGAGGAGCGCGACTACTCCCTCCGCCTTGTAGAAGTCGTCGAGCTTCTCGCGGAACTCGCGCATGGCGCGGAAGCGATCGCTCGCTCCGCCCGAGCGCGCGGCCGGGGTGGGCGACGGCTCGTAAAGCGCCTCGTGGATCTCCTTTTCCCCCATCCTGAGGACGATGCGGCCATCGAGCATCCGCACCATTCGAACCGGCTGGGTGAGGACGACCTTACCACGCAGCTTGCCACGATACTTCGCGAAGTCCGACTCGCTCGCGATATCGGCGCGGACCACGTCGGCTTCCACCGATCCGTCGGTGCCCGGCGTCCACGCCTTCGGGTACGCGATGAGCGGCGAGACGCGCGGCTCGATCATCTCTGCAGAGAAGTGCTCGAGCGACCACCCCTTCCCGAAGGGGAATCGTTGTTCGCGGACGTTGGAGAGCCCCCACGACTTCATTGTCTTGATGGCCCACGCTGCCGCTTGTTCCTTCTCCGGGCTCCCCTCTAGCCGGGGCCCGTAGACGTCTGCGAGCCAGACGATGTGCTCCATCACCTGGGAGCGCGCGAGACCCTCGTCACGGATGCGGGCGACGGTGGCGGCATCGATCTGCTCGCCCTGCGCGGGCGCCGGAGGAGCGATCGCGATGGCGCTGCAAGCGAGCGCCGTGAGCGTGGGGAGTACGAAACGATACGACATCGAACTTTCATCTCCATTGTGTTGATCGGCTCTTCAACCAGCGTCATTCCCGCGAAAGCGGGGATCCATGTTACTCGACCGAGCAGGGATCCCCGCTTTCGCGGGAATGACGGCCGAGACGCCAAGCGCGTCGCTTCAGGTCACCGACCTTCGCTGACCGGAGCTTCCGCCGCCGCTGCCTTCCCGGCGTCCAGGTCGTTCCAGTTGAGAATCGTGTTGAAGCCGAGCGAGTAGGTGCCCTGCGTCTGCCAGCGCCAGAAGGGGCGGATCGCGAACATCACGATGTGACCCTTCCCCAGCGACTCGTCCACGATCTGAGCTCTACCCGAGAGTGCTTCACCACCAGTGAGAACGCCGGACAGAAGCATGTCGGCCGTGCGCGTGGGGAAGCGCATCACGACGCGTGGACCGTCGGCATCCGCCGCCTCGTCGTCAGCTCCGCCGCGACCGCGCTCGGCGCTCTGCGCCGCTGCGCTCCTCCGGCGCGAGCTGTCATTGGGCGCGGCTTCACCGTCGGGATCCCACGGCGAGAGGTGCACCCTGGTGGCCATCGGCGTCACGTTCTGGCTGCTCGTGGCGCCGCGCCCGAAGGAGCGGAACCCGCCGCCGTCACGCTCCGCGCGGATCACCGGGCCCTGGCTGAAATACACCGGGAGCTGGTCGCGGCCGTAGCCGTAAACAATGGGGCTCTTCATGTCGGCGATCTCACCGCGCATGATGCTCCCGCGCGCGAAGAGGCTGTCCGGCTCCTCGATGCTCACCCCGGGCGTGAGGTTGTAAGCCGGGAAGATCGTGGACGTGGAACCCTCCACGATCAGCGTGCCGCCCTGCTGCACGAAGTCGTACAGGTTCGTCAGACCCTGGAGCCCCATTCCGCCACGGATGTCGGAGGATGAGTCAGGCGTGCCGAGGCTCTGGAAGTCGGCGGTCTTCCTGTACGGAAGCGGACGGTCGTCCTTCTTCGCGATCCCGTTCACCATCGTCTGCACGTTCCCGCCGACGTGGGGGAAGATGATCACGTCGAAGCGCTCGCGCAGCTTGCCATCACGCAGCTTCACATCGCCGAAGTAGCTGTACGGAATTCCGTAGCTGTCGAGCGCGGCGCGCACCCACCCCTCGTCCTGCGTGCGCGTCCAGCTGTGGACGTAGCCGATGCGCGGGATGTCGAGGTCGTGGCTCTTCACACTCGGCGCCGAGCCCATGGCGAAGCCCGAGAGACCGAGCTCGCGAAGAGCCGGCTCCAGCGCTCCGCGGTTGGCGTTGCGAATGATCAGCGCGCCGGCGCGGAAGCGCCGGCCGGCCGCGTCGAAGTCCTCCTCGGCGGCTTCCATCTTCACCTTCGGGAACCTGAAACGGAAGGCGGCGATGTTGTTGTCGGCGGTGTGCTCGACGACGACTACGTTCCCGCTGCCCGTGATGCCACCGTCTGCCACAGCCTCAGCGGCGAGTGGCGTCATCGGCTGGTCGAGAAGCGACTTGTCGCTGACCGGCGTGATGGTGAGATCGCGCATGAGCGGGAAGGTCCACCCCGTGTCGTCGTACGGTGCCGGGTTGTCAGGAGAGAAGCGCTGCAGCGAGAAGTACATGTCGGCGATCGTGCGATATGGCTGATCGCCGCGGATGATGTAGTCGCCCTTCTTCACTGCCAACTTCCCGGCGGTGAAATCGCTGCTGGCGATGTGGAACTCGAGCCCCTGCGCGCGCAGCTCGTTCACCGCGTCGGCCGCATCGGCCTTGCGGCGCTGGTGCGCCGGTATCACCCAGCCGAAGGTGGGGCCGGTCTTTCCCTTGTCCACCGCGCGCTGGTTCTTGCGCCAGTAGTTGTCCAGGTAGAGATCCTTGTTCCGCGCCACGTTCTGGAGGGAGAAGAGGATCGCCGACTCCTGGATGTTGGTATTGTTGCGCGGACCCCAGTTTATGCTGTCGAGCGGCGGGTTGGGGCGGAACCACTCGCGGCTCGTGGTGGTCGGGCGCGGCTTCACGACGTAGTTGTCGGGGCCGTAGCTCTGCACCTCGTAGAAGCGCCCGATCGCGTTGTGCGTGTGCGCGATGAAGAAGAGGTAGTTGGGCGTCCAGCCATCGTAGAAGCCGTATGTCCACACGCCCGGCACTCCGCGCTTGGTCATCTCCATGACATCGTTCTCGGCGAGCATCCACCACTCGCTGACGGTGATGGGGTCCACCGCTTCGTTGTACGGACCGGTGCCGGTGGAGGAGTAGAGGTACGTCTGCGCCTCGTGCAGGTCGTGGAGCACCGTGGGGTGCCAGTCGAGCACCGCCTTCGTGGTGTGCTGGGTGAGCCTGAGAAACTGGCCCATCCCGTCACGGTTGTTGTCGTGCTGCACGTACTTCCCCCAGTACATGAGCGGGAGACGCGTGGCGCCCTTGGGGAGCTTCTTGTTGTAGTAGTAGGTGTCTACCGCCTTGTCGCGCCCGTCCGGCTCGATCACCGGGGTGATCAGCGTGATGACGTTGTTGCGTATCTCCTGGATGAAGGGCGACTCGTCCACGGCCAGCCGATAGGCGAGCTCCATGAGCATCTCCGGTCCGCCGAACTCGGGGGAATGAATCCCACTCGTGATGTAGTAGATCGGCTTGGCGGTGTGGATGAGCTTCTGCGCCTGCTCGGGCGTGGTCTTCCGCGGGTCGCCGAGCGCGGCGAGCATATCGCGGTACTTGTCGAGGTCCGCGATGGTCGCCTCATCCGCGATGGCCGCGATTATCATGTCGCGTCCCTCTTCGGTCTTCCCGATACGCCATACCTTCACGCGCGGCGACGCCGCATCTACGGCGTCGAGGTACTTGTAGATGTCGGCGCTGCGATCGAGCACTCCAGGCGTGCCGACGATGTGGCCGAGCACCTTAAGCGGTGTGGGTACAGTGCCGGACGCGGGGAGGTAGTCGACCAGCTCCGTGGAGATGCGCTTGTCCTGGAGGTACTCGGCGATCTTTGCCGTGTATTCCTTGTCAACGGCCTGCTGGGCGCTGGCCAGTACGGGAAGTAGAAGCGCGGCGGCGGCGAGGGCGCAGGCGAACCGTCGCGTCTGGCGGGTCGTGTACGACATCCTGTCTCCTTGCGGGGTGGATCTGGCGGCGCCGGCGAGGGGATGGCGCCGAGGGAGAGGGTATGAGATGATACGCGGGAGAGGGGTGAGACGTTAGGGGAGGGGAGGGGGAGAAAGCAGAAAGCAGGAACTGCAGGAACTGCAGGAAACAGGAAACAGGAACTGCACACCACACGAATGTCATTCCCGCGAAAGCGGGGACCCGTGTTGGCCCGACAGGACACGGGTCCCCGCAAGTCGCGGGGATGGCGAGCGATGGGTTTCCTCTGTCGCAGGAATGACGGCTGCGCTTGTGAGGCCGGATGATTGGCGCTACGCTAGATATGTCAACCTCATTCACCAGGACGGTCAGCAGATGTCAGCAGAGCAGTCGTCGGTAAAGCATTCGGGGGATGTGCCGGAGCAGGTAGTGAGTGGCGGGACGGACGCGACGCGGCAGGTGCTCATCGGCCCGGACGAGGGCCCCAACTTCGCCATGCGTCGCTTCATCATGCAGCCGGGCGGCGGGATGCCGAAGCATACCAACACCGTGGAGCACGAGCAGTACGTGCTGCGCGGGGCGGCCACGGTAGGGATCGCGGATCGGACGGTAGAGGTGAAGACCGGAGACGTGGTCTACATCCCTGCCGGTACGCCGCACTGGTACCACGCCAAGGAGGGCGAGCCCTTCGAGTTCATCTGTGTGGTGCCCAACAAGCCGGACAAGATCACGGTTCTTCCCGAGTGATCGGGCGCAGGGCTGCAGGGCGTTCCACGAAGCGCGATTACCACGCGTACGTGGTGAGCTAGCCGATGGCGAATCGCAAGTTCAAGGACCGCGATGGCCGCGACTGGGAGGTGCGCGACAGGTCGAGCTCCGAGTGGATACTCG
>DATCXR010000341.1:0-5658 GCA_036565685.1 Gemmatimonadaceae bacterium | reverse complement strand
GTGGTGAGTGGCCATACCAGCTCGCGCCAGCTTCGCGCGAGCATGACGTAGAGTGGAGTTCCCGGAGGGTGCGGGATGCCGAGCGAGTGCACTGCGGCGATGAGCTCTCCGGAATCCCAGAAGGTGAGTCCCGGCGCCATGGTGGCGAGATACACCGCGCCGAGCACGAGCACGGCGACGATCGGAGCCGCGACGCTGGGGAGGGCGTGCGCTTCGGCGTCGTCCCCTGGTGCCTCGTCGCCCTTCGCGCTCACGCGCGGAGCTGCAGTACCGGGTGCTCTCCCGTGGTACGCGGCTCGCGACCCGCGATGACGTCGCGCAACTGAGGAATCGTGAGTCCGCGCTGCAGCCGCCCGTATCGCGCCACCGAGATCAGCGCGGTCTCCTCCGACACCACGATGACGAGAGCGTCGGTCTCCTCGCTCAGCCCTATCGCGGCGCGGTGACGCGTGCCGAGTGTGCGGTCGCGCGGCGGCTCCTGCGAGAGCGGCAGAATGGCGCCGGCTCCGATTATCGAGTCGCCGCGGATGATCACCGCGCCGTCGTGCAGCGGCGAATAAGGCGTGAAGATCGTCGCGAGCAGATCGGCGGAAACCTTCGCCTGCATCGCCGTCCCCGACGACACGTAGTCACCGAGCGCGGTCTCGCGCTCTACCGCGATGATGCAGCCTATCCCCGAGCGGCTGAGCCGCTCGACCGCGCCGGTGATCTCGTCGGCCACGTTGCTGACTTCGATGCTCCTGAAGAACCTCGTCACGCGCGACTGCCCCAGTCGTGCGAGCGCGGCACGCAGCTCCGGCTGGAAGATGATGAGCGCCGCGAAGGCGCCGTACGGGAAGAGGATTCCCAGCACGTACGTGATCATCGTGAACTTGAAGAGCCACGCGAGCGCGTACGCGAGCGCGAGAACCATGATCCCGATGATCATCTGGATCGCTCGCGTGCCGTGGATCAGCAGCAGGAGGCGATAGATGCCGTATGCCACGATCGCTATCTCGATAGCGTCGCGCCATCCGAAATGGAGGAATCGGAACTGATCCAGGATGCTCACTCTTCGCCGCCGCTCTGCAGGATTGCCCACGCTACGTCGAGTGCACGCCGTGCCGCGCGCACGTCGTGTACCCTAAAGATGCGCGCCCCCAGCGCCAGCGCCATGACATTGGCGCCGATCGTACCCTCTACCCGCTCAGCCGGATTGGACACGCCCGTCAGCTCTCCAATGAAGCGCTTTCGCGATGCTCCCACAACCACTGGATACCCCAGAGCCGCAAATTGGGGAATCGCCCCCAGCACCGAGAGCGAGTGCTCGCTCCGCTTCGAGAAGCCCACCCCTGGATCGAGCGCGATCCTGTTCCGCTCGACCCCCGCCTCCTCCGCGAGCCGGACGCTCTCGCACAGCTCCCCCAACACCTCTCCGGCCACGTCGGCTCCATAGCTGGCGTGCTGATAGGTCGCCATGTCCGCCACCGTTCCGCGAGAGTGCATGAGGATCACCCCCGCCCCGGCGCGCGCGCACACACCCGCTCCCGCCGGATCGAGCCGGAACGCCGAAACGTCGTTGATGACCTCCGCGCCCTCGCGGAGCACCGCCGCCGCCACCTCGCTCTTGACCGTGTCCACCGATATCGGCACTTCCGGAACCCGCTCGTGCAGCCCCCTCACCACCGGCAGTACCCTCGCCAACTCCTCCTCGACGTCTACAGGAGTCGCGCCCTGCGGCCTCGTGGACTCCCCGCCGATGTCGAGCACATCGGCGCCCTCCTCCACGAGCGTGAGCCCGTGCTCCACCGCCGCCTCCCCCGAAAAAAATCGACCCCCGTCGCTGAAGCTGTCGGGGGTCACGTTCACTATGCCGAGTATCCTCGGCTTATCTAGAGTGAGGGCGGTGGTGCGGAGTTGCCAGGGGTTCACTACAGGGTTCAGGGTTCAGGGTTCGGGGTTCAGGTACTACCTCAGAGAAGAGATCAATGCACCGAGGCAGTTCCTGAACCCTGAACCCTGCCCCCTGAACCCTGTAGCAATCACGCCGGCGCGATCTCCGGTCCGCCCAACAGGGGCGGCTTGGCTGGCTTCGGCTGCGCCGCGGGAGTGGGCGTCGGGGCCGGGCTGCCCGAGGGCGTCGGGGCCTTGCGGGGCGGCAGGGTGCCGCCTTCCACGAGGATCGCGATGTCGTCCGAGGTCAGCGTCTCACGATCGAGGAGCGCGCCAGCGATCGCGTGAAGCAGGTCGATGTTGTCTTCCAGCGTCTTCTTCGCCCGATCGTACGACTCCGTGAGGAGCTTGGCCACCTCGGCGTCCACGAGCTGCGCAGTCTTCTCCGACACTTCGCGGCGATGACTGAGCTCGCGACCCAGGAAGACCTCCTGCTCGTTGTCACCAACGAGCATCGGGCCAACCGCGTCGGAGAGCCCCCACTGCGAGACGTAGCGCCGCGCCAGCGAAGTCGCCTTCTGGATGTCGTTGGCGGCGCCGGTGGTGACCTTGTCGTGCCCGAAGATGAGCTCCTCGGAAACGCGGCCGCCGTACGTCATCACGAGCATCGCCTCGAGCTGCTGGCGAGTGATCGAGTAGCGATCCTCTGCCGGGAGCGTGAAGGCGAGCCCGAGCGCGCGACCGCGGGGGACGATGGTGACCTTGTGCAGCGGATCGCAGCCAGGCGTCTTGATGGCGCACACGGCGTGGCCCGCCTCGTGGTAGGCCGTGTTTCTCTTCTCGCTCTCCTTCATGACCATCGACTTCCGCTCGGCGCCGAGCATGACCTTGTCCTTCGCCTCCTCGAGGTCGATGAGGTAGACGCGCTCGTGCGCGCGCCGCGCGGCGAGCAGCGCCGACTCGTTGACGAGGTTCGCCAGGTCGGCGCCGGACATCCCCGGTGTGCCGCGAGCGATCACGCTCGGATCCACGTCGTCGCCGACAGGTACCTTGCGCAGGTGTACGCGGAGGATCTCCTCGCGACCGCGGAGGTCCGGGAGGTCGACCATGACCTGCCGGTCGAAGCGGCCGGGACGGAGAAGCGCCGGGTCGAGCACGTCGGGCCGGTTGGTGGCCGCTATGAGAATCACGCCATCGTTGGACTCGAAACCGTCCATCTCCACGAGGAGCTGATTGAGCGTCTGCTCGCGCTCGTCGTGGCCGCCGCCGAGCCCCGCGCCGCGATGACGTCCCACGGCATCGATCTCGTCGATGAAGATGATGCACGGCGCGTGTGCCTTCCCCTGCTCGAAGAGATCGCGCACGCGGCTCGCGCCGACGCCCACGAACATCTCCACGAAGTCCGAGCCGGACATCGAGAAGAATGGACGCCCCGCCTCGCCGGCCACGGCGCGCGCGAGCAGCGTCTTGCCGGTGCCCGGGGGGCCAACGAGGAGCACGCCCTTCGGGAGCCGGCCGCCGAGCCGCGTATAGCGCTGCGGGTCCTTCAGGAACTCGATGATCTCCTCCAGCTCCTCCTTCGCCTCGTCAGCACCGGCCACGTCGGCGAAGGTGACCTTGGGCGTGTCGCCGGTGAGCAGCTTCGCCTTGCTCTTTCCGAAGCTGAACGCCTTGGCGCCTCCCGCCTGCATCTGCCGAAAGAGGAAGAGCCAGAAACCGAAGATCAGGATGTAGGGGAGCCACATCACGAGGTAGCCGCCGAAGGATGGCTTGGCATCCTCGGCCTGGATCACCACGTGATTGTCGCGCAGCCGCTCGACTTCCTTCGAGTCGTTGGCCACCGGGAGTCGCACCGTGAACTTGCTGATGTCCTTGTCGCCTACGTGGATCTTGGACTTCAGATCTCCGGTGATGACCTTCCCATCCTGGATGTTCACCTTGGAGACGTTACCGCGGTCCAGCTCCTGGCTGTACTGCGTGTAGTCGATCTCGGTCGGCGAGGTCCCCGCCCCTCCGGAGAGCCGGAAGAAGGCGATCGGGATGAGGATGATGAGCAGCCAGAACGAGAGCGTCTTGGAGAGACGTCCCCAGTTGAGTTCTCGCTTTGGCGGTTTTCTATCAGCCATTACTGCAAGCTCGCGATATAGGGCAAGTGTCGATAGTTCTCTGCGTGATCCAACCCGTACCCAACCAGAAACTCCTTCGGAGCATCGAACCCGACCCAGCGGACTGGATACGAGAGATGCTCGGCCACCTGTTTATGTAACAATGCGCAAATTTCGAGCGACCGGGGTCGTCTGACGGACAGGATTTGCATCATACGATCCAGAGTCCTCCCCGAATCGATGATATCCTCCACTACTAAAATGTGTTTACCCTCTAGTTTGGTTTCCGGTTCGTACACGAGCCGGACCTCGCCGCTCGATACCATCGAGCTGCCGTAGCTGGCGGCCACCATGAAATCTACCTCGATGGAGCGCCTGATCTGGCGCACCAGATCTCCCAGGAAGATGAAGCTCCCCTTGAGGAGTCCCAGAACCAGCAGCTCGCCCGTTGGGTAGGCCGCCGTTATCTCATCCCCGAGCTCTCTGACGCGCTTCGCGATCCGATCCTCGTCGAAGGCGATCCGCTTCACTGCTCGCCCGTCGAGACGGGGATCAATCGTCGTGACGCTCACAATCGTAAACGACCGCCCGTCGGCCGGAGGGATGTTCAGACGCTACGCCGCGGCGCACGCCAGGAATCCACACTATTTCGTCATCGGCCAGAACCACTGGCCAGCCGCGCCGCCGCACAGCGTCGATACCCGCATCGCGGAAGAGTCCCTTGACCCGCCTCGGTGCGGTAGCACCGAATGGGGTCATCCTGTCGCCGGAGCGCCAGGGCCGTACGCTGAGTACAGCGTCCGCGGGGAGTGCAGCCGACCACATACTCCGCACCGCGCCGGTGCTTCCCGGCTCCCCCTTCGACGGCGTGAAGAGCCAGCCCCCGAAGCTCACTTCACCCTCGAGTGGATGCGCGCCGCCCTTCTCGTCGGCTTCTCGTGCCCGCCGCAGAACTACGGAGCCACGGTGCAGCACGACTTCCCAGCCCCCCGAGAGCTGGATGCGCGCTCCCGCTCTACCACTAATTGTAAACTCGGTGATGCGCTCGGTTCCACGTCTGTCGAGCACGGCCCCTGCCCTCGCTGCCAACGCTGGCCAGAGCAGCCGGAGCCCTGCCGCATCATAGCCCTGCAGGTCTGCCCGGGCAACCTCGAGGGTGCCCGCAGCGGCGTTAGCGCGGATGCTCCGCGCGATCTCGTCATCCACCTCCTCGCGAAGCCGCGCGGCGCGACGAGAGAGCTCGAGCAACGCCGCCGAGAGACCCGGAGCGCTCCGCTCGAGCGCGGGGAGCAGGTCGAGCCGAGCACGGTTGCGCAGGTGCAGACGAGAGAGGTTGGATGGGTCCTCGATCCACTCCACGCCGAGCGCTGCCGCGTAGCCGCACACATCGCGGCGTGTGACTCCGAGCAGCGGGCGCACCACAGGGCTCGTCGCGTACAACCCCGCGAGTCCGCGCGCCGCAGAGCCGCGCAGCGCGCGCATGAAGACGGTTTCGACCTGGTCGTCGAGTGTGTGCGCAGTGGCCACCGCTGCACCGGTCGCGCGCGAGACGGCATCGAGAAAGCTCCAGCGCGCCGCCCGCCACTCCGCCTCGCGTCGGGTGCCCGCACCGCTCTTCATCCGGCCGTGCCTCACAGGGATGCCGAGCGCCGTCGCGCGGCGCTCCACCAGCTCGGCGGCC
>DATCXR010000304.1:0-6553 GCA_036565685.1 Gemmatimonadaceae bacterium | reverse complement strand
TCGGGCCCGGAGCGGAGGATCGCGCGGCGACCGGCGACACCGTCGCGGAATGCGATGGCCGGATAGTGCTCCATGGCCCACCACTCCTCGGCGATGCGTCTCAGTCCGGTGGATGGGCCTTCGCCGTGGCTCTTCCAGATGCGTTCGAGGTCGTCCCTTAGCCAGCTATCGAGGCGGGCGGTGATTGTAGACATGGACGCGTGACTCCGGGCGATGGACGTTGGACAGAAGCGCTCCCCTGGAAGATACACGATGTGTACATCGTACACCAGGCACATTTTCCCTCGCCATCGCGCTCCTACTCCTGCTCCGCACGTATTCCGTGCTTGGTGACCTCGGCCTCGGTCAAGCGTCAACTTGACAGCGTCAAGGAACCACCGTACATTGTCCGTACGGAAAAGAGATGATGAGACAAAGAGGTGACTACGATGGAAGCGCATGGCGCACGGGCTTATCTGGACCAGCCCGCAGATGATCGGTTCGAGACACGATTGCCCAAATTGCTCAAGCGACATGCAGAGGCTGTCGCGAAAGCGCACGGCAGAACGTTGTCCGAGTTTACCCGCGATCTCCTGGCAGAGAAGGTCGCAACCGACATCGCGAGCACGCAGGAGTGGAGATTGACCGCTACGGAGCAGGCAGAGCTGCTTCGGGTCCTGGCCGCGCCTGCTACAACTACGCCCGCCCTCGCGGCAGCGACCCGGCGCGCCGAGGAACTCTTCGGGGTCTGAGTCGTGTAGGAAGCCACTTCCCCCGAGGAAGCGCGGGCGGGGCGAAGGGGGGTCAGTGACCCCTTCGCCCCGCTTTCAATGGCAGCACATGATTCGTGAGCATGACAGACCCACTACATACCGGCAGGATGGTTCCTGCCACAAAACCGCCTTTCTCGCTGGTTCGGCTGGGAGCCAGTCACCCTGTCGAGAATTTTACATGCGGGAGCCGCCCCGGCGCCGCAGAAATTGACGAATATCTGAAGACCCACGCCCTGATGGAACAGGCGCAGGGGCTAAGCTCGGTCTGGCTCGCTATAGACAACGACGGCCAGGGCCCGAGCAGCCCGATTGCCGGGTACTTCAGCCTTTCTCCGCTCTCCATCCGGCTGAGCGACAGCCTCCTGGAAAGCGTGGGGCTGTCGGATGTGCAGTACCGAACCGTCGGGGGCTATCTCCTTGGCCGATTGGGCGTAGCGGTACACCTGCAGGGAAAAGGTCTTGGTGCCGTGCTCATTGCGACGGCAATCAAGATTGCCAGACAGGTACGGCACGAGGCCGGTGGAGCTTTCCTGGCCGTCGACCCCAAGAGTGCCGAGCTTCTGGCATGGTATGAAAGTCTCGACTTCGGCTTCCGCCGCTTAGACCCCAGCAGGTTCCGACTCGTCCTCCGCCTTTGACGGCAACCAGGCCGAGCGTAGTGGAAGCGGTTCAGTGCTGAACCGTATACTTCGTACGTCATCGATGAAGGTCAGCCTGGAAGCAGCGCGTCCGCGGACACGCCGAAGCGCTCGCGGAGCTTCCCGATCTGTCCCAGCGAGAGCTGCCGGCGTCCGTTGAAGAAGTCCGACACTCTGCTCCTCCCGCCCATGAGCGGCGCCAGCTCCGCGCGCGTCATGCCGTTCTGCTCGAGCAGGAAGTCCACGACCGATTGCGGAGTGCTGCGCTCGCCCATCGGGTAGTGTGCGTCGTCGTATGACCCGACCAGCAGCGTCAGGAACTCCAGGCGGTCCTCGTCCTCGCGTGAAAGTCGGCCGCGATCGAGGAGTGTGTCGATCTCGCGAACCGCTGCATCGTACTCGCGCACTGTACGGAGGACGTGCGGCTTGCTGAAATCCAGTGTCGTTGTCGGCATAGCGATCCAGTGAAGTCGAACCAGTTACCGATTGACGCTCGCCCTGGCCATCAGTTGCACTGAGCGGCAGCTACAGGTCGCCCTCGTCGTACTCGACGTGCGCCATCACTTTGCGAACGTAGACTGCATGGAATTTGTAGCGGACGCTCACGGGTGCCAAGTCAATGGGTGGGTTGCACCCGGATCGCATTCCCTCGAGGCAGCCGAGCGCCTGCGCTCGGCATCTCGAACAGCAGCCGAGCTGATCTGACACCGGCCATAATCAACCCACTCCCGCGCCACTATTGCGCTTGCACCCCCGCCCCACACATCGTACCACTCTCCTACATTCGTTTTCCCGAGCCGGGAATGGCCTCGACCTCCAGTCGCGAGGCTGAAGGACTCCGGCCCCGCTCCCGAATCGATGCAGGAACGCGCACGTACCGCGTCCCCCCCGCTTGTACGTGGCCACTGGAGGCATCGAGGTAATCCGCACCCCGTCTACGGGAGCCGGATATGGAAGGGGAGAGCGAAGCGCAGGACGGCCGCGAGTCGGATGCACTTCCCTACGCCACGCGCCGCACGCGCGTGGTCGCCCTTCTGGTGAACGAGCAGGATCGTCGCGTGGTCGACGAGATCCTCGGTGAGCGTGTTGCGCTGCACTTCTGTGAGACGACCACCGAGCTTTTTCGGCTGGCGACCGACGTTCGCGCGCACGTGGTCATCGCCGACTCGGTCGACATCGAGGGCAAATCGACGGCCCCTACGCTGCATTCGCTTCGTGCCGCGCTTCCGCTCCTGCAGGTGGTGCTGTACATCGACCTGTCCGTACGAGCTGTACGGAGCGCGATCGAGGGGTGGGCGATGGGGGTCGTGTTCCGCCATCAGGAGGATGTCGGCGCGATGCTGCGCACGACGCTCGCGCGTGCGCCGAACGCGGGATCTCCGGGCGCCACGATCGCGGTCAGTGCCGGGCTGGTCCCTCCGGAAGTGCGCAGCTATCTGACGCACTGCGCCTGGCGCGCCACCACCATTCGCACCGCCCGCACCGCGGCGGACGACGTGGGGATTCCGTATCGGACTCTTGCACGCCGGCTTCGGAGCGCCGGTCTTCCATCGCCGAAGGTGCTGCTGGATTGGTGCCGGCTGCTGCACGCCGCATGGCGAGTGGAGCGGACGCGCGAGAACCGCGAGACGGTGGCGAAGAGATCGGGATTCAGCTCGGGTGATGTCCTGGCCAGGAGACTACGCCTCTACACGGGTCTCTCGTGGACGATGCTGCGCGAGCGTGTCGGCTTCGACCGGCTTTTGACGATGTTCGATGCGATGCTGCGCGCGCCGCTCGACAGGGACACAGACTGGGGCGAGAAGCGCGCGAACCCGGAATGACCGCCCCGGGTTGCCGATAATACAGTTGTTCTCGCCGATTTCGCATCTCGCTCGGAGTGCGGAAACATCCTAGAGTGGTACGGCGTGATGCACGCGACGACACGCCGGCTATCGGTGGAGATATCGGCGTACCGAACAGTTGCCACTCGGCAACCCGGGCATTGCACGGAGGTGATGTATGCATGCACGAAAGTTCAGTCGACCGTCCACCGCGCTCGGACATTCCGAGCGGTTCAAACCGGAGCCACTGGTGCTGTCAGTAGTGCGGGACAAGGACGCTGCACTGCTGGACCTCCGCTCCCAACGCTACTTCACGCTCAACGAGGTAGGCACGCGCATCTGGGTGCTCCTGTCCAAAGGTACCGAGCATGCGGTCATCGTCGAGCTCCTGGCCGAGGAGTACGACGCCCCGTTCGACGTGATAGCGAGCGATACGCGCGCCATCGTGGATGCGCTGGTGAGGGCGCGGCTCGTGAGGCCGTTGGATGGAGGCGGCTCTCCGGCCGGGCGCAAGACCGACACGCTTCGCGTCCGGTGGACGGGTGGACCATGGAGGATGAGCCTGAGGGGAGGACGACATGGCAGAGGGTAGCAGGAAGAGCTACACCCCTCCGGCCATCAGGGACTGCGGCCGGATCACCGAGCGAACGCTTCAGTCGATACACTGTTCCCAGGAAGCGACCGACTCCGAGCAGCCGGCGCTGGAGCGTACTCCGCACTCGTCGATCCTCAGGGAGCCTGGAGAGCCTCGTCCGGCACGCGGTGCACCATAAGGCGTGCGTTCAGAGCTTCTGCCCTGGTACTTGACGCTCGCCCGCTCCCCTCCCACATATCGATCGCCGACGCGGGCCACGGCGGGGTCAGCTCTGGAATCGTACAGCATGTCATCCCCGCGCAAGCGGGGATCCATGTTTCCCGGCCGAACATGGATTCCCGCTTGCGCGGGGATGACGATGTTGGATACGTCCGCTTCTCCAGCCGTATCGAGTCACGATTCCAGACCCGACCCCGCCGCTCAACCAACAGGAGCGCGTATGCCCTACTTCGATGACTTGTACGACGTGATCGTCATTGGCGGCAGCTTCGCCGGAATCGCCGCCGCGATGCAGCTCGCGCGCGCGCGCCGGCGGGTGCGCGTGATAGACGCCGGCCAGCCGCGCAACCGATTCTCGTACGCCGCCCACGGCTTCCCCGGCCAGGATGGCGAGCTGCCCGCCAACATCCTCTCGAAGTTCCGCGCCGAGCTCGCGCAGTATCCCACGGTCGACTTTTTCGAAAGTCTGGCCAGCGACGCCCGTGCCTGCGGCGACGACACCTTCGAGGTCGAGCACTCCTTTGGCGGCATGCTTCGGCCGCGCGCCCGCCGGCTGATCCTCGCCACCGGGGTGGTGGACGAGCTGCCCGACATCCCTGGGCTCGCTGAGCGCTGGGGACGCCAGGTGCTCCACTGCCCCTACTGCCACGGCTTCGAGGTCGAGGAGGGCAGGCTCGCGGTCCTCGCCACGGGCGAGGCGTCCGTGCACCACGCGCTCCTCCTCCCCGACTGGAGCTCGAGAGTCACGCTCTTCACCAACGGCGCCTTCGCACTCAGCACCGAGCAGCGCTCGGCACTCGAGGCGCGCAACGTTCGCGTGGACGAGCGGCAGGTGAAGGCCCTCATCGGCGAAACCCCCTCGAACGTGGGAGTCCAGCTCCGCGATCACCGAGTCGACTGGATGGACGCAGTCTTCGTCGCCCCGCGCACCCGCCTCGCGAGCCCGTTCGCCGAGCGGCTGGGATGCGCGATGGAGGAGGGGCCGCAGGGTCCCATGGTGCGTACGGACGCGCGCAAGGCGACGAGCGTGAAGGGCGTCTTCTGCGCCGGCGACGCCGCCCACACACCGCACAGCATCAGCTTCGCCGTGGCCGACGGCGCGATGGCGGGGATCGCGGCGCATCAGTCGCTCGTGATGGGGTAGGCAACGGGAACACAGCGGGAGTGGAGCTGTTACAGCAGACCTGCCGCGCGCGCCTCCTTCATCCACTCCCACTGAGCGGCGAGTCCGCTCTTCAGATCGGTCGTGGGCACGTAACCGAGCAACGACCTGGCCAGGCTCGTGTCCGCGGCCGTATCGGTCACATCGCCAGCGGCGCGCTCCTGCATGTCGAGGCGGAGCGTGCCGCCGGTAACGTCCGATATGACGTCGAGCGTTTGCTTCAACGTCACGCGGTGGCCGCCGCCGAGGTTGAACATCTTCGAGTCGACATCCCCGGCTGGACGCTCCCCGGCCCCCAGCACCCCGGCGACGATGTCTCCCACGAAGGTGAAGTCGCGCGTCTGGGAGCCATCGCCGTAGATGGTGATGGGCCGCCCGTCGAGGACCGCCTTGAGGAACTTGTGGAACGCCATGTCGGGCCGCTGACGCGGACCGAACACGGTGAAGAAGCGCAGCCCCACCACCTCGAGCGACGATGCGAGGCCGTAGGCCGTGAGGAGGTGCTCGCCGGCAAGCTTGGTTATCCCGTACGGTGAGATCGGGCGTCCGGGCTCATCCTCCGACGTGGGGAGCCGCGCTTCGTCGGTCTCTCCGTATATGGACGAGCTGGACGCGTATACCACCCGCCGAACCCCCGCCCGTACGCTCGCCTCGAGCAGACGCTGCGTCCCCATCACGTTATTCCTCACGTACGGCTCGAACCCCTCCCCCCAACTCGTTCGAACGCCGGCCCGCGCCGCCATGTGGAAGACCGTGTCCACATCGCGCAGGAACGGCTCGATATCGGCCGACGACAGGTCGGCTTCCCAGAAGCTGAAGTGCGGCGAGGGGCTCAGAGCCGAGAGATTGGCGTCCTTCAGCCTGCGATCGTAGAAGTCGTCGAACGCGTCGATCGCACACACGTCGTACCCGCGCTCCAGCAGCGCCTCGGAGAGGTGGGAGCCGATGAAGCCGGCGGCCCCGGTGACAAGCACGCGATTCTGCGCCATTGGGTGGTGCGAGGGGTTTGCGTGATACGCCACCCGTACCGGAGTGGCGGTGGTGCAATTTAACCGAAGCTCGAGGAAACGGGGCCGACTCTCGATCGAGATAGGGAATGGGAGAGAGCAGCTCCCCGCTCCCCTCCATACCACCGGACATGCGGGTTCGCGTCCAGCGGTTCGGAGAGTCGAGGTTAGCGGTTGCAAAGGCGGGTCGCTCCGAGCCTCTCGAAGTACGCGGCATGAGAGCCGGCGCAGCAACCGGATACGGACGATGCTACCTTTAGAGATGCGTCACCCGGCCACCCCACGCTTCCACATCACGCGCCTGGTTCTCGCGCTCCTGTGCCTCGCATGCACGGGGGCGTTCGCCGCGGCGCGTGG
>DATCXR010000301.1:0-5975 GCA_036565685.1 Gemmatimonadaceae bacterium | reverse complement strand
CAGCCGTGAGTCAGGCGCACATCCGCGTAGAGGGCGCCGGCGGCACGCGCGGCCTCGAGCGCTCGCGCGGTGAGCTCCTTCAGGCGTGGATCGTCGCTCGGCGGCACCGGCTCCGCCCGCGCACCGCCCAACTGCGCCAGGAGCGGACGCGGCGTGGCGGCGATGGTCGCGAGCGCCGCCGCAGCCGCGCCGCTCTTCAGGAATTCACGACGCTGCATCAGCGACATCTACTTGCACGCAGAGAGACATGAGCCCGACCGCGCGACTCGGCGCTCCCGCCGGAGCGCCGCTGTGCAAGTTCCACGAGCTCCGACATGCTCACGGACTACCCGAGCCGTCGGTCACGACGACCTTCCCCGACACGCCGGTCGTGGGGCTGTGGTACGCGTACGTCCCCGGCGTGGGGAAGGAGCGTGAGCGGCAGTTCTCGGCGTTCAACTTCGTCGTGGTCTCCTGCGGCGCACCGAAGGCTTCGATGTCTCCGGAGCCGCCGGCATCCACGACGCCGGCGTTGGCACAGCTTATCGCTCCGTGCTCCGCCACGGCGGTGGGATCGTCGAACACGATGTCCGCCGGCTCGCCGGTGAGGTTCCCCCACACCACCGTGGCGCCCTTTCTCACCGTGACCTCGGCAGCGTCCAGTCCGATCGTGGTGGTCCCGAGGGAACCGGGCACCCGCTTCAGCCAGACCACCGCGTACGAAGGCATGGTGACCGTGTAGTCCACCGTGTCGGCCTTCGTCACACCGAAAGCGGTGGCGGTGGCGATGAGCTTCGCGCTCCCCGGGTGCTGCGGAGCAACGATAGTGATGAACGGGTTGCAGAGCGCCTGCACCACCGTTTCATCGGTGGTGCTGCACATGACCAGGAGCATGGGGATCGGGTTCCCCGCCGTGTCGAAGGCCACCGGCGGCGCGACGAACTTCCCGGTATTCGCCTGCACGCGACCGTAGCCGATGGAAAGTCCGACCCCATCACCGGTCATCCCGATCGTGGCGCTGTCCGGCGGCGTCGGCTGGATCGAGACGCTACCGAGGACCGGCAGATTGGAGTCGGGAACGGCGATGATGATCACGTCTGCCGCGTGGTGCACGTTGCCGGCGGAAAGCTCCACCGTGATGTGACTCTCGGGCGAGGGCCTGAGCGCGTGCACGAGCCCCGTGGAGCTCACCGATACCTTCGTGGTGTCGTCGGATGTGAAGGTTATGGGGCCCAGTCCCTCGATCGGGTTCCCCTCGGCATCGCGCGGAGTGGCGATGAGCTGCACGGTATCGTACGGAGCCTCGGTGGAGAGCGTCAGCGCCTGGTAGTTCACCGTCAGCGACCAGTACAGCTTCGAGGCCGCGTCGCCCGTGGCCGGCTCGAAGGGCGCAACCCTGTCGTCCCCGGAGCACGCCGCTGCGGCGAGGAGCGCTGCCAGCGCCAGCCCGCGGCCCGCCGCGGGGAGCGCCTGATGATTTCGCATGAGGTATCTCATCTCTCGGTATGAAGACCCGGTGGATCAGGCGCCGCGGCTCTGGCAGCCCCCGAAGAGCGGATTCGAATCTCTCTCTCGAGTCGGGATGGGCACATCCACATCGGTGCCGTAGGTGCGGAAGCCCGTGTACGGCCCCGACGGATACACGAGCTGCGGCGGGCGCTGGTACTGCCGGATAAGCCGGCGCATGTCGCCCTGCCGGTGCCCGGTGAGGAAGAGCCAGAAGGCGCGCTCGTGGAAGTGGAGGCTCACTTCCGCGTCCCAGTCGCCCGGATCGGTCGTGTCGGGGAGCGCGGGATCGATCGCCGTCGCGCGCAGCTCGTTCAGGATCGCCAGCCAGGTGAGCGCATCGTGCTTCTGGAGCGCAGCCTCGGCCTCTATCAGCCGGGCCTCGATCCAGTCGGCGAGAACGATCGGGCTGGAGCCATCGGCGGCGTACTTGGTCGGGAGCGAGACCGGATGTCCGTAGCCATCCACGCCCGCGGGCACCGCGCCCACGCGCGCGTCGGTGCTGGAAGCGTAGGGGAGGCCGTTCACTCCCTCCATATCGGAGACGCGGAAGGGCCTCCGGTGCGAGGTCATCGCGAAGTTGGCGGCATTCAGCCCGGCCGCGCCGCTGTACCTCACCTCGTAGCGGTAGCCTATGGGTACATCCTGAACCGCCGCCGCGGCTTCGTCGAAGCGGCCGAGCGCGAGGAGCGCGCGCCCCTTCCCCACGCGCGCGAGGTCGAGGAAGCGGGCGCTGTCGGTCGAGAGCGCGAGCGCGCTGTCGAAGAGCGCCACCGCGTGCTCGAGAACCTCGGCAGTGCTCGACCCGGGTGCCAGCGTGTAGTCGCCTCGGTAGTCCAGAGTGCTCAGCGGGATGCCCGAGCAATAGAGCTCGGCGAGCATCACTTCGCTGTAGGCCTCGAGCGCGAACAGATGCCCGCGGAGCGCGGGAGAGCTGTCGGCCGCGAAGTCGCGCAGGAGTCCCGTCGCCTGCGCTCCCTGTCCGCGTACGCCGTGCAAGAGTCCGTACAGGGCGGCCGCCATGTCATCCGGGTCGACGTTCTCTTCGGGGAGCGTGCGACTGTCCACGCCGTTCACGGCGTACCACGTCGCATCGCCCGCCTCGGCCATCTCCAGCTCGTCGGCGAGGAGTCCCGAGATCTCGACGAAGCCGGTGTCCCTCGCGCCGAAGGCCGAGCGGAACTGCGCGAGCACGCCGTGGTAGGCCTGCAGCGCACCTGCCGGCGTCTCCGTGGCCGACGGGTCGTGCAGCTCCGGCGGGAGCTCGACGTTGCCCACGATGTCGCGCGGCGAGCACCCAGCGAGCAGCGCGACCGCGAGCAGCGCCGCCGCGATCCTGCGGCCGGCGCCCCGTCGCTCCGAGTTCTTCCACTGATGCATCATGTCGCTCCTCGCGGTTGGCTCAGTAGCTCGCGCTGACGCGCAGCTGCCAGCTGCGCGGCCGAGGGAGCACGAAGGGATCGGTGACACCGTTGCCGGTGGGGTTTCCGTTCACGTCGGGGTCGATGCCGCTATAGTTCGTGTGCAGCCCCAGGTTCGTCCCCTGGAGCGAGAGCGCGAGCGAGCGCGCTCCGATGCGGCTCGCGAACGATGGCGGGACTCGATAGGTCACGGAGAGAGTGTTGAAGCGGAGCAGGTTCACCACCTGCGTGTTCATGAAGCCACCCCGATTCGGATCCGAAACCGCGGCCTGTGCTTCGAGCGGTGCCGTGGGATCGTTGAGACCGCGCGAGACGGCAAGCAGGCTCGACCAGCCACCGAACTGGCTCATCCCATCCTCGTACGTGAAGCCCGCACTCACCGACAGCGCAGCGCGAAAGAGCGTTACGGTGGTGTAGATCGAGGCGGTGTAGTCCGGCTCCGGGGCTCCGAGGTAGACCAGCGTGTCGCCGTACAGAATCTCGTCATCGCCGAGCACGCCGTCGCCGTTGCGGTCAGTGTAGCCGTGCACGGGGAGCCCCCACCGTCCGCCGAGAGGATACCCTTCGACCACGCGCGAGTCCTGAGTGCCGAACGGGAGCACGCTGGGGCCGAGCGACTCGACCACGTTCTCGTTGTGACTCAACTGCAGCTGCGCTCCCCACCCCACCATCTCGCCGCGCAGGAGCTGTCCGCTGAGCGAGAGCTCCCACCCCGTGTTGCGAATGGTGCCCACGTTCCGGAGGATGGTCCCGTCGAACTGACCATCGGAGGTTCCGATGACGTTTCCGTACACCGATGGAGGAACCGGTACGCGCATGAGCGCATCCACTCGCGTCTTGCGGTACGCGGTCGCGCTGATGGAGAGGCGGTCGTTCAGGAGGTCGGCATCGAAGCCACCCTCGATCTCCTCGGAGCGCTCCGGCTCGAGCTTCGTGTAGCCGAGCGTGGAGAGGGAGATTCCATCCACGAGATGCCCATCCACCCAGACCTGCCTGGGCTGGCCGTAGAGCCGGAGCCGGTCATCCGGCCCGGGCTGTACTCCGGCGTGGCCGTACGTGGTGCGTAGGCGAAAGGTGTTGAATACCGACTTGAGGGGAAAGAACGGCTCGTCGGAGATGAGGTAGGAGACGCTGATCTTGGGGAACGCCGCCAGCTTCACGTCGGAGCCGAAGGTGTTCCCGCCATCGAGCCGGACGCCGGTGGAGATCCAGAGGCGCTTCGTGCTGATGGTGGGCTCTATGTACCATCCGAAAGTGCGCTGCTCGATCCGTGAGTCGGTGCCGCGCTCCAACAGGGCGCCGTGCAGCGACCCGCTCCCCGCCGAGAGGTTGGTGGCGTACACCGACACATCCGAGGTGCGCCTGCTGGTGAAGTTGCCGCCTACCGCGGTAGTGAGATGGAAGCCGTGGGGGAGCGGCGCCATGACGGTCGCGCGCATGTTGGCGGAGCCGACGAGCGACGTCCCGCGTCCCTGCGCCAGAGCTCCGACGCTGTCGCGGGCGCCCAGCACTGCACTACGGGGAAGGAGGCTCTCGTCCTCGCGCTGCAGCACATCGAGGCCGCCGTCGGCGGTGAGCGTGAGCCAGGAACGCGGTCTCCAATTGAAGTTCGCCGCGTTGGTGAAGCGGTTCGCTTCGTCCGTGACGCGCGTGTAGTAGCCGGAGAGGGCTTCGTCGTCGGCTACGAGCGCCGCTCCGCGGGCCTTGTAGTAGCTGCCGGACGTCTTATCCACGTAGGTGCCGGCGAGGCCGAGGATCTGGCTCTCGAGCGTGGAGCGCTGCTGCACGGAGCGTTGGAACTGGGAGGTGAGCGAGAGATCCGCCCGCTGGCCGAGCTTCGTGGTGAGACGGCTCGTGAGTCCCCACTGCTTGAAGCGCTGCGGGCGCTGCATCCACTCCGGTGGGCTCGCGCTCCCGTGCAGCACCCGGTAGCGATCCACCTCGATGTTCGGCAGGCGAATGAGGCCGATCTCGTTGCTGTAGTGCGCGTTCACCGCGTACTGCAGCGTCTCGCTGCCGCCGCTCACGCCGAGCGCGCCGGCGGTGCGCTCGCCGCGGCCGAGGATGGTGAGATCGGGATCGTCGAGGATCTGAAAGCGCGTCACGCTGTCCTGCACGCAGGAGAGATCGCCGATGACGCACTGCATCGGCGAGCTCCCCTGGACGAGGTGTCCCCAGCGCAGATAGGACGTGGGGTACGAGCCCGGCATCTCCGTGATCCCGCGCTCGACGCTCGCCGTCCACCTCGGCGGGCCCGCGCGTCCCTTCTTCGTGGTGATCACGATGACGCCATTGGCCGCGTCGGCGCCGTACATCGTGGAGGCAGAAGGCCCTTTCAGCACCTCGATGGTCTGGATGCTGTTCGGATCGAGCTGATCGAGGGGGGAGGGCGCGGCGAAGTCGGCGACGAGATTCTTGCTCCGCTCATCCGACTGCGCGGCGTAGATGCGCACGCCATCCACGATCACGATCGGGTCGTTGGAGAGAAAGGCGCTCGAGGCGCCGCGGAGGCGCAGCCGCGAGGGGTCGCCCGGCGCACCGCTCGTGCGCTGGATCGTGAGTCCCGGCACTCGTCCGTCGAGCAGATCGGTGACGCTGGTGATCGGCTCGTTGGCGACTATCGAATCCACATCGATGACCGTGATGTCGTTTCCCAGCTCGTAGCGGCGCTTCGGTCCCGTGGCCGTGGTTACCATGTCCTGCAGCCGCGTCATCCCCATGCGGAGCGCGAACTCGATGCGCAGCGTTCCGGTGTCGGGCACCGCTACTTCCCGCTCGGCCGGGGCGTAGCCGAGGAAGCGCACCGTGATCACGCGGAGTCCGGATGGCACGCGCCGGATGAGCGCGTATCCACGCTCGTTCGTGGTGGCGGTGAGCTGCGTACCGCGCACGCCGATCACCGCGCCAGAGAGGGAATCGGCGGTGGTAGTGTCCACCACGCGCACGACCACGTCGGCGTGGGAGCTCGTGTCGGCCTTCGAGCCAGAGGGTCGCGGCCCGTCGTCGCGCTTCTGCAGCAGGAGGTCGCCGGCCGGCGATTCGCGCAGCTCCACACCGGTTCCTCGCAGC
>DATCXR010000196.1:0-2278 GCA_036565685.1 Gemmatimonadaceae bacterium | reverse complement strand
CAGGAGGGCGCCTCGTTCCGTGGAACGAGGCGCCCTCCTGCACGGTCGGGCGCGGGATGCGCATCCGAGCTTACGAGCTCGCGCGCTATCTGGAAGTGCGCGATGATGTCTGACGAGATCCGCTGCGCGACTCGCCGCTCTGGCTGCTCCGTCCCTCCTGCGCCGGCATGCGGCTGACCTCACGCTCGGACCCACGTGAGACCGAGCTCGAGACACGGAGCTGGTTGTGGACATCGCGAACGCCCGAGCAGTTCTCGGCCGCATCTTCGGCCATGCGCTTGTCCTGGCGACTGTCTACCGTACCGGTGAGCGTGACCTCGCCGTTCTGGACCTTCACGTCTATCTCGCTGGCATCGAGACCCGGGTGACGAGTGAGCGCTTCGTTCACGTCCTCCTCGATGCGATCGTCGGAGCGCTGGTAATTGCGCGGTCCGCGGCCGGCGTGGCTCTGCTGTCCCCAACGTCCCTGGTTCTGGGTGCCGCCCTGGTAGCGCGAGGTGCCGGATTCGTAGTCCATGCCGCCGGCGCCACGCCATTCTCCGGCGTTGTTGCCGTAGCCGGTGCCGAATGCGCCGTAGCCGGTATACCCTCCGTAGCCGTAACCGCCGTAGCCGGGATGACCGCGCTCGTATGCGCCGTATCCGTAGCCGCGGTCGAAGCCCTGGTTGCCGTAGCCGCGGTCCTGACCCTGGTAACCGTAGCCACCGCCGTACCACGGCTCTCCGCGCCCGTAGTTGTAATCGGGGCCGTACGCTCCGGCGCCGCCCCAGCCGCCGTAGCTCGCCCGATTCCAGCCGCGGTCCCAGTCGCCGTATCCGCCGGCGCCGTAGCCACCGTACCATCGATCGCGATCGAAGTCGCTGCGGCCCCGCCAGCTCCCGCGGTTGCCGTAGTCGCGATCGAGCTCGTAGTCGCGGTAAGCCATGTCTACCTCCCTGTCTTCGAGTCTCCGCGCGATGGTGGTGCACAAAACCCCTTCGCGCACGTTCCACGCGGCGGGCGTGTTGATATCAAGTCGCGGGCGCGCCCACCCGGCTCGCGTCAGAAGTCGAATTGGACTCGCTCATCGAAGGGAGTAGCCACCGACACGGGCCGATGTGTTCGGGTGGGCATCCGCGCGGGCGCGCGGCGGTCAGCACGTCTCTTGCTGCCCCTGCCCGCACCGGGCTGCGTACCAGCGCGGCCAGCTTGTCGCGCGCGGAGCTCGGAGGCGCGGAAGCGCGATTTGCAGTTAGGAGGCACACGATGGCGGAGCACAAGAAGAGCGACAGCAGCTCGAAGTCGCGGAGCGGCCGGAGCAGCTCGCCGGGCCAGAGAAGTCCGGGCGCCAACGAGAGCGAAGAGAGCAGGCGGGAGCACGGGGGGCGCGACCGGGACCGGGACCGGGACAAGATGCAATCCGATCGCGATCGCCAGGGCGATCAGAAGACTCGGGGAAGGGAGGAGGGGAGGAGAAGCTGAGGACTCGAGGGGGGAGCGCGGCGTTCGAGAGCCCGCTCCCCTTCCTCGTTTCCATCTGTTCGCGCCACGCGGAACCCGCTACATCGATCGGGACGCCCGCGCGACGGAGCGCTCGCCGGCCGCTCGATGCTGGATGAGCTCCTCGTTACTAAATAATTATACTGTAGCGAGATGTAGCGAGACTGCTCAGGTACATTATCAATTAGTCCAGCGCCTCTGATCCCGCTCACGCGGCCCGGCCGCGCCATGCGCAGGGCGACGATTGCGTGTGGCCGATCGTCGTCCACACGGCGGCGCCGTCGCTCCGTTCGCCGTGGTATCGGGTTTGCCGAGGCTGTTGGCGCCGGTTACATCCCGATGGCACGGGTGCGTCCACTCGTCCCCGTCGCATGGCACATCATCGAGCACGACCTCTGGAGGATGTCATTTCATGAAGATCTCTTTTCCCGTCCGCGCAGCAGCACGCTTCGCATGCGCTCTGACCGTGGCCGTCGTCCTGGCCGCTTGCGGTGACGACAACGGTACCGGGCCCGACGCCGGCTCCATAACGGTGAGCGTGACGACCACCGGAACCGGACCGGAAGGCTACGTGGTCACGGTGGACAACGGCGATGGCCACGACGTGGCGGCCAACGGGGATATCTCCATCGCGGTCCAGGCGGGATCGCATTCCGTGGCGCTCACGAGCCTCGGGAATAGCTGCAGCGTGGACGGGACCAACCCCGTCACCGTGGACGTAGCGGCCGGGGAGGATGTGCCGGTCACCTTCACGGTGACGTGCGGGGAGCCCGTGCCCTCGGCCATAGCGTTCGCGAGC
>DATCXR010000297.1:0-24096 GCA_036565685.1 Gemmatimonadaceae bacterium | reverse complement strand
TGGTGGAGCGCGACCCGCGTGTGTTGTTCGACGTCGCGTGCCTCCCGGACGCGAAGGTGGTGGGCTACGTCGTCGCGTGGTTCATCATGGACGAGGGGGAGATCGCGAATCTCGCCGTGGCGCCGGGATCGCGCTCGCGCGGGATCGGCACCCTTCTCCTGGTCAGGGCGATCAACATGGCTCGATCGCGCGAAGTGGGGACGATCTACCTCGAGGTACGCGACTCCAACGCCGCCGCCCAGGCTCTCTACGCGTCGCATGGCTTCCAGGAGATAGGGAGGAGGCGGCGCTATTATCGCCGTCCGGTAGAGGATGCGCTGGTGCTCCGGCTGGTCCTCCCGGGGCCCTGATGACCTTGGGCGGTAAACGGATGCTCGGTGCGTCGCTTCGCTGGTGGTCCTGTCGGCGAAGTCATGTACATTGTTGCTTGTAGGGCGAAGCTCTTCGCCATTTGCCAGGAGGAATCGTGAGTCGGAGCTTGAACAAGGTGACGTTGATCGGAAATCTCGGGGCCGATCCCGAGGTACGCTCCACGTCCGGCGGAAATCGTGTTGCAACATTCTCCCTGGCCACGAGCCGGTCATGGACCGGTACATCGGGAGAGAAGCAGGAGAAAACGGAGTGGCATCGCTGCGTGGTCTGGAACAGCAAGAGCTCGCAGCTCGCCGACATCGTCGAGCGCTACCTGAAAAAGGGTGACAAGGTGTACGTCGAGGGGCGCATCGAATATCGCCAGTGGCAGGACAAGGAGAACCAGACGCGCTACAGCACCGAGATAAACGTGCGCGAGCTGATCATGCTCTCCGGGCGCAGTGGCGGTGCGCAGGACATGGAGGGCGGCGTCGCGGCCGCTGCTCGTCCCGGGGGCACACGCAACGCGCGCGCCGGCTCTGCCGGCGGGAACGACTTCGAAGACTTCCATGGAACCATGGAAGACGAGGACGACGACCTGCCGTTCTAGGGCGGCTTCTCTTCTGGTGGGCCCCCGGCGGCCGTACGAGGCGTGACCCGTACGGCCGCCACGCGTCTCATCTACGAGAAACAGCGCTCCCCGGCGGGCACGCCGTGCCTGTGGGGCCGCTCCGAACATTCCGGCAACGCTGCAGAGGCGTACGATGCGTCTGTTCATGCAACACGAGAGATGTGCACCCCGGGTGGCGCCTTGCCAGATGGCGCGCGCCGCCTGGCTCGCGGCACTCGCGCTGGGCCTGGCGTCGCCGGCGATGCTAAGGGCCCAGGACTCCACTCGCGCAGCATCCCCCGATACGGCCCCTCCGGCCGCGACGGCGCAGGGCGGCGACAGCGCGTCCGGGCAGACCCACACCGTCAAGAAGGGCGATACCCTATGGGGACTCGCCAATTTCTATCTCAGCGACCCATTCCTCTGGCCCGAGATCTATCGGCTCAACACCGCGATCGTGGAGGATCCGCACTGGATCTATCCGGGGGAAGTCCTCCGTGTGCCAGGCGGAACGCGCCTCGCGTCTGCCGATGACCTCATGCCGCGTATGCAGCCCGAGCCAGTGCGGAGCGTCGTCGGTTCCACTGTGTTCTCGCTCGGCGTGGCGCAGAGGCGCGCCGAGAGCTCGCGCCTGGCGGAGACCGCGGCCAACTACGCGCACACCGCCGTGCGCGAGGGCGACTTCAGCGCTGCCCCCTGGATGGAGCGCTCCGACGCAGAGCGGCGGGACGGGCGACTCGTGGGGCTCGCGGAGCTCCCCGGAATCGTGCAGGCCTCCACCAGGCATCGCATCATCGCTCAGGAGCGCGTCTACATCACCCTTCCAGCCGGAACGTCGGCTTCGCCAGGCCAGCGCTTATTGACGGTCGCCGAAGGACCACGGATGCCGGGTGGCGACAGAGTGCTCACGCCCACGGGAGTGGTGGAAGTGGAGCGCGTTGGTAATGGCGAGGCCTCCACGGCGCGCGTGGTTCAGCAGTTCGGCGACATACTCCTCGGGCAGGCGGTCGCTCCCCTCGAGCGGCTCTCCATGTCGAAGGATGTACGTCCGGCGCCTCTCGCGAACGGTACGGAAGCGAAGGTGATCTCGGTGCCGTCCGGCGTCGTGCTCCCCACGCTCGGCTATTACGTGATCCTCAGCACCACCTCGAGCGACGGCGTGAAGGTGGGTGACCAGTTCACCCTGTTCGAGGATCGCCGCAAGGGTCCGTCGCTGGAGGGTGTCGCTCCGGTCACACTCCCCGAGGAGCCGATCGCGCTCGCACAGGTGGTGAAGGTCACCGATCGTGGTACCACGGCAATCGTGGTGAGCCAGCGTCATCCCGTGATCCACGCTGGAGTGAGCGCGCGCATGACGGCGAGGATGCCCTGATTCGCTCGACGTCGCGATGATGTGCGGGTCGCGGTGGTGGGGCATGCTCGCTGACGCGTAGCTGCTCTCCCCGCGATACCGTGCTCCGCCGCCAGCGCGGTCGTGGTCGCTCCGCCACGTCCGGCCGGCGGCGGTTCTGTTTTTCCGGGCTCCGCCGCGGTGACGACGCGTTAGATTACGAGCGACGCATGATCGCGATCGCTCACTCTCTCGCCATCACTCTCTACCTCGCGGCTGCCTGCCTGGCGGCCGTGCCCTTTGCCCGTCCCATGCGCGCGCCCGTGCGCGGCGTGGTGGCGCTCCTGGGCGTGGGGGTGGTGGCGCATGTCTGCGCCCTCGGCGAGTTCCTCCTCGTGCACGGCCAGCCGCCGCTCACGGGACTCGGGCCGTCGCTCTCCTTCGCCGCATTCCTCATCGCCGCCACTCTGCTCGTGGCGGAGATCCTGGCGCGCGAGGTCAGTCTCACGCTCTTCGCGGCACCCTTCGCGGCGCTCCTTACCGTGTTCGCCAACCTCGCCGGCATGGTGCCGCTTGCCGAGCCGGCAGGGTTGAAGGGCGTGTGGCTCATCTCGCACATCGCGCTGAACTTCCTCGGTATCGCGGCCTTCGCCGCCGCCGCTGGGGCAGGGATCATGTACCTCGTCGAGCGCCGGGAGCTGAAGTCGCGCCGCTTCGGTGCGATCTTCCGCTTCTTCCCACCCCTGGAGACGCTCGACAAGGTCAACCATCTCGCGATTGTGGTGGGGTGGCTGGCGCTCACCCTGGGAACGGTGCTTGCCAGCGCATACTCATTGGTCTACCACACCGGCGACACATCGAAGGTGGTGTGGGGACTGGCCGCCTGGCTCGCCGTGACGGCGCTGATCGCCGGGCGCGTATTGGCCGGCTGGCGAGCACGCCGGGCCGCGATCCTATCCAACGCGCTTTTCGCCGGTGTGGTGGTTCTCTACATCGCCTTCCGCGTGCTCGACGCGAGGTCGGGAAGGTTCCTGTGAGCGGTTATCCGGTAGTCCTGGACGGCGAAGCGATCGCCGCGCTGGTGGTGGGCGGCGGGCGAGTAGCGGCGCGGAAGGTCCGCGCGCTGCTCGGTGCGGGCGCGCACGTGCGTGTGGTGGCACCTACAGTACGGGAATCCCTGCGCGAGCTGGCGCGTGCCACGTCGCGATGCACCCTCATCGAGCGCGGCTACCAGAGCGGCGACCTTGCGGATGCCACGCTGGTCTTCGCGGCTACCGACAAGCCCGAGGTGAACGCCGGAGTCGCGAGGGACGCTCGCCAGTCGGGAATCCTCGTGAACGTAGCGGATGACGGCTCGCTCGGGGACTTCGTGACACCTGCAGCGCACGAGCGCGGCGGACTTCTCATCGCGGTGACGGCGGGCGGAGTCCCCGGCGCTGCCGCGCGGATCCGTGACGCCGTTGCGGAACGTTTCGACGAGCGATACGCCGACGCTCTCGCGCGGCTCGGAGAATTGCGCTCCACTCTACTGGGATCCGGAGATCGGGAGGGGTGGAGGAGGGCTGCCGCGGCGCTGCTGGACGATGATTTCTGCGCCCGCGTGGAGTCGGGCGCGCTGAACGAGGAGTTGGCCGCGTGGCGCTGCTAGTCGCGGGCGTCAGCTACCTGACCGCTCCCATCGATGTTCGAGAGCGGCTGGCGATCGGCGCGCACGAGGTGCCCGAGGTGGCGCGCTCGCTTCGCGAGGCGACCGGCGCGCGCGAGATCGTTCTGCTCTCCACCTGCAATCGCACCGAGGTGTACTGCGTGGAGGCGGACGGCCGCGAGGATTCGCACGCCGCGCCTCCCGGACAGGGCGGTGACGCGGCTACGGTGGAGATCATCTGGCGCGAGCTTTCACGGCGACTCGGCGACGACGTTCGGCCGTACGGCTTCGTGCGCCGGGAGAGGGAGGCGGTGACGCACCTCTATCGAGTGGCGGGAGGACTCGATTCGATGGTGCTAGGCGAGGCGCAGATCCAGGGCCAGGTGCGCGACGCCTGGGAAACGAGCCGCTCCGCATCCCGCGCGATTCTCAATCGTCTATTCCAGAGTGCCCTTCTGGTGGCCTCGCGCGTCCGGAACGAGACGGCCATCGGACGCGGCGCGGCGTCGGTGAGCTCCGCCGCGGTGCAGCTGGCGTCGAAGATCTTCGGGCCGCTGCAGGGACGACGCGCGATGGTGCTGGGGGCGGGCGAGATGGCCGATCTGGCACTTCAATGCCTGCTCAGCGAGGGAGTTCGCACGGCGATCGTCGCAAACAGGACATTCGAGAGGGCTTCGGAACTGGCGGCGCGGCACGGGGCAGTGGCGCTCCGCTACGACGAGTGTTGGTCGCGGCTGGGTGAGATGGATATTCTTCTCTGCTCCACATCCGCTCCACACGCGGTGGTGGGCCGCTCGCAGGTCGAGCCGGCGATGCGAGCGCGCGGCGATCGCCCGCTCTGTATTCTGGATATCGCGCTTCCACGTGATGTAGATCCTTCTGTTGGAACGCTCGACAATGTATTCCTGTACGATCTGGATGATCTCAAGTCGGTAGTTGCGGCGAACCTCGAGCGGCGGCGCGAAGAGATGCCGAGCGCGGAGCAGGTGATCGCCACCGAGGTCGAGCAGTACTGGAGCTGGCTGGCTGGCCTCGCGGCAGTTCCCGTACTCAAGACCTTCCGCTCGCAGATGGATCGCGTGCGAGATGAAGAGCTGCATCGCGCGATGCGGCGTCTCGGTCACCTATCGCCGGGCGACCGTGAAGCAGTCGAACACTTTTCCCGGGCTTTGATGAACAAGTTCTTACACGAGCCGAGCGTGCGGCTGCGCGCCGCCTCCGCCAACGGCCACGGTCTGCAGATCGTGGATGCCCTGCGCTACCTCTTCGCGCTGGAGCAGGAGCAGTCCCCCGCAGACGTGGAGCGCCCGGCATCGCCGCCTGGCGACGAACGCTGACCATGGGGCGGCGTGTACTGGTCACTGGCGGCGCCGGTTTCATCGGCTCGCACGTGGCCGACGCGTTCCTCGCGGAAGGCGACCAGGTGAGCGTACTCGATGACCTCTCGAGCGGAAAGCGCGAGCAGGTTCCGAGCGGAGCGGAATTCCATCACCTCGACATCGGCTCTCCGGACGCGGCTCGCCTGGTTCGCGAGGGGCGCTTCGATGTGATATGCCACCTCGCCGCGCAGATCGATGTGCGCAAGAGCGTGGCCGATCCCGCTTACGACGCGGGTAAGAACATCGTCGGCTCGCTCAATCTCCTCGAGGCCGTCCGCTCATCGGCCGGCGCGAAGAGTGATGATGGGCGCGGCGCTACCCGCTTCATCTTCTCCTCCACCGGCGGCGCGGTGTACGGAGACCTCGTGGATCCACCCACGGCGGAGACCGCGCCCAAGGACCCGCAGTCGCCATACGGGACCGCGAAATTGAGTGTGGAGTACTACATGGGCTACTACGCGCGCGTGCACGGGCTGGATACCGTGGCGCTGCGCTACGCCAACGTGTACGGCCCTCGCCAGGATCCCTTCGGGGAGGCGGGCGTGGTGGCGATCTTCTGCAATCGACTCATCGACGGCATTCCCCTGACGATCTTCGGAGACGGTCTTCAGACGCGCGACTACGTCTACGCAGGCGACGTGGCTCGCGCCAACTTCCTCGCATCTCGCGCCGAGCTTCCGCCGGCCGAGGGCGTGGACAGCCGTGCGTTCAACGTCGGAACGTCGGTGGAGACCGACGTCGTGGAGCTCGCGCGCCGCCTGCGGGAGGTATCGGGCAAGAGCTCCGCGCGCGTGGAGCATGCACCGGCGCGACCCGGCGAGCAGCGGCGCTCCGCGGTGAACGCCGCGAAGACAGCGCGCGTGCTCGGCTGGAAACCGCGGGTGACTCTCGACGCTGGGCTGCGCCAGACGTACGAGTGGTTCGTGGCGCTCCGCTCGGAGGCGGGGGCATGAACGAGGGAGCGGTAGGGCAGATAGGCGGCGCCATCCCGACGGCGCCGATCGACATGATACTGCACGCATCGCTGGTCACCAAGATCGTCCTGGTGATTCTCGCGGTGCTCTCACTGGTGAGCTGGATGATCATGTTCGCCAAGTGGATCGAGCTGGGACGGGTGGAGCGCGCCGGCAGGGTGTTCACGCGCGAATTCGAGCGCGCGCCGGCGCTCGATTCGGCGGCGGGGCTCGTCCGGCGCAGCCCGGCCAGCCCGTTCACGCGCGTCTTCTCGCGCGCGGTGAACTTCTTCGCCGAGATGAAGCCGGGCGCGCTCAGGGATTCCTCCATGGGACAGCTCACCGGCTCGCAGGTAGAGGCGCTGCGGCTGGTGCTGGACGCCGAGACGACCGATGCGCGCGAGCGCCTGTCGCACTTCATACCGTGGCTCGCGACGATCGGCTCGGTGAGCCCTCTCATAGGACTCTTCGGCACCGTGCTCGGCATCATCGATGCGTTCATCGGGATAGCGGAGAAGGGCTCGGGGAATCTGGGCGCGGTCGCGCCAGGCGTGGCCGAGGCGCTCATCGCTACCGCGGCGGCGCTGGCGGTGGCGATCCCCGCGGTGTTCGCCTACAACATCCTGGCGAGCCGCATCAACCGCATGGAGAGCGCGCTCGAGGGCTTCGGGACGGAGATCATCGCGACGATGGTTCGCGAGGGGCGCATCTAGAGTGGCACGCCGCAGACGCGGACTCCCGATGAACGCGGACATCAACGTCGTGAGTCTGATCGACGTGATGATGCTCCTCATGGTGATCTTCATGATCGCCGCGCCGATGATGCAGGGCGGAGTGGACATCGCGCTCCCGCGAGCCGAGGCGCGTCCGCTCGAGGCGAAGAGCAGTCTGGTGGTATCCGTGAACAGGACCGGCCAGATCTACGTGGACGACAATCGTCTCACCTATGACGAGTTCCGGGCGGGCTTCAAGGCACTCGCGTCGCGACGCGGGCAGCAGGGGATCTATCTCCGCGCCGACCAGGGAGTGCCGTACGGCACCGTGGTGAGGGTGCTCGCGGTGATGCGCGCAGCCGGCGTGGGCGATGTGGGCCTGGTGGCGGAGCCGGAGGACATAACCCGGTGATGCGTGGCGGTTCGAGGAGCGGGAGCCGGGGTGGCACGCGGCTCGGCGCTCCTCTCGGAGCGTCGCTCGCGCTGCATGCCGGTGTGATCGCGGCGCTCGTTCTCCTTAGGCCATCGGCGCCAGCCGCGATGCCGCCCATGTACCGGGTGAACATCGTGGCGGCCCCGCCTGGACCGCGCGCGGCCGGCGTCGTGCGCCCGCGCGAAGCGCCCGCGCCACCGCCTGAGGAGGCAGCGCCTCCACCCAAGCGCGCCGAGACGATCGAGAAGGCGATGCCGCTCCCCGACAAGGCGCCCCCCAAACGGAAGCAGACCGCGCAGGCCACACCAACGGCGGCGCCGCAACCCGCGGAAAAGAAGCCCGCAGCGACCGAGAAGCCCGCCACCGCGGGCGGCGGCCCCACTGGCGGCCGCGGGACGGACGTGGCTACGGTGCGCACCGAGGGCGTGGACTTCCCATTTCCCGGGTATCTGGAGAACATTGTTCGTCAGATCGCGCTGCGCTTCAACCCGCCCGCGAACACGGCCGCGCGCGCCGAAGTAGTGTTCCTCGTTCATCGCGACGGCTCGGTCTCCGGCTTTCGCTTTCTCACCCGCTCGGGCAACTTCGCGTTCGATCTCGATGCGCAGGGTGCAGTCGATCAGGCCGCGCAGGTAAAGGCGTTCGGTCCGCTCCCGGCCGGTTTCAACGACGACGTATTGCCCGTCATCTTCAGCTTCGATCCCCGGGTACTGCATTAGATGTCTCTCAGAATCTGGGCCGCCGCGGCGGCCATCTTCACCGTCGCCGCGCTCCCGGCGCACGCGCAGGATACCACCGGGCAGCGGGGCGTTCGCATCGGCCTCACCTACACGCCGGGTACCAAGCCGGGCGTCGTCGTGCTTCCTGTCGGTGGCGCCGGCGGCGACAGCGTGCGCGCGATCATCGCTCGCGACCTCGACTTCGGCGACCGGATCGAAGTGATCGATGGGAGCGGCGTGTCGCAGACCTCCTCCGGGAACGGCGCGCCGAGCTATGCAATCTGGAAGTCGCTGGGTGCCGCCGCGCTCGTGCAGGTGACGCTCATGCCCTCGCTCGCGCGCGTTGCCGTGCACGATGTGACCGCGAGGAAGATCGCGCAGTCGCGTGATTTCCCGATCGCGGCAGATGTCGGCAGCGGCCAGTGGCGCATGGATGTGCACGGAATCTCCGACGAGATCGAGCGGTGGATAACCGGCGTTCGTGGAATAGCACGGACGCGCATCCTGTACGTGAAGGGTGGGCGAGTGTACGTTGTAGACAGCGATGGCTACGGCGAGCGCGCCGTATCATCGTCCGGCACCATGATGGCTCCCACCTGGCACCCCGACGGGCATCACATCGCCTACAGCCAGCTCGGCACGCGCGGCTGGAACATCGAGGTGCTCGACCTCGCCGGCGGAGGCGTCCGACCGGTCACCGCGACAGCGGGTGGGCTCAACACCACGCCCACGTTTTCACCTGATGGCCAGTGGCTCGTCTATGCACACGGGGCGGAGAACGGGACCGATCTCTACGCTGTGCAGGCTTTTACCGGCGGCGCGGCGCGCCGGATCACGCTGGGGCGGGGGACCGACAATGTCTCTCCCACCTTCAGTCCCGATGGCCGCCGCATCGCTTTCACCTCGGGCCGCTCCGGCCATCCCGAGGTATACACCGCCGACTTCGATGGCTCGAACATGGAGCTGCTAACGCCCTTCAACTTCGGCGATCAGAACTACCGCTCGAACCCCGATTGGTCTCCTGACGGGAGATCGATCGTCTTTCAATCGCAGCTCGATGGTCTCTTTCAGATCATGACCATCAACCTTCGCGACCGGAGCATCAAGCAGCTCACGAGCGAGGGCGCAAACGAAGACCCTTCGTGGGCACCGGATGGCAGGCACGTGGTGTTCACGTCGACGCGCACGGGAGTCAAGCAGCTGTTCGTCCTCGATACGGAATCGGGGCGTTCGCGACAGCTCACCCACAGCTCGGGCTCCCGGCTCAGCGCGTGGTCTCGCTACCTCGACCGCGCGCAGTAGCATCCGCAGCACCCATCCAGCTCATCAACCCCACCAACACCGGAGACCGAAATGACTGGCAAGACCCGCGTCGCCCCGGCCCTGCTTCTCGCCGTAGCCGCAATCGTGGCCTGCGGCAAGAAGCCGGAGACCGCCCCGGCCCCCGAGCCCGCCCCAGTGAATCAGGATAGCATCGACGCTGCCAGAGCGCGCGCGGATTCCATTGCAGCCGCGGAAGCGGCGCGGCGCGACTCGATCGCCAAGGCCCAGGCCGAGGCCGAGCGTCTGCGCGCCGAGCATCAGGCCGCGCTGGCCGCGCTCACCGCACCGATCTACTTCGAATACGATAGCGACGCGCTGAGCGATCAGGCGAACGCTGCGCTCGATGCCAAGCTCGGCGTCCTCAATGCGAACCCTGACACGCGCATCCGCATCGCCGGCAACACCGACGAGCGAGGCTCGGACGAGTACAACCTCGCGCTCGGCCAGCGCCGTGCCGCACAGGCCAAGCGCTACCTCACCCAGCGCGGCATCGCTGACGCGCGCATCGACATCATCAGCTACGGCGAGGAGCGCCCGGCTGCCGATGGTCACGACGAGTCGGCCTGGTCGCAGAATCGCCGCGATGAGTTCGAGCTCACCAGTGGCGGCCAGCAGTTGAAGGCGGCCAGATGAAGACTGCGCTTCGGCGCCTCGCTCCGGTCGCGCTGCTGGCGACCGGGGCGTGCTTCGCCACTCGGGAAGACGTGCAGCTCCTGCGCAATGACGTAGCGGGGATGCGCGCCGAGGCGGCCCGCGCCGACACCGCCCAGCAGAAAGAGGTCGATCGGGTGATCGCCGAGCTCGGCGTGGTGCAGGATTCGCTCGCGCTCGTCAGCTCGCGCATGCTGAAGATGCAGGGCGACATTCGCGGCGATCTGTACAGCATGGGGCAGCAGCTCATCCAGATCCAGGAGCTCACCGGCCAGAGCCAGCGCCGGCTGCAGGAGCTGCGCTCATCGCTCGATCAGCGCAACCAGGGGATGATGCAGCCCGACAGCGGCATGGGCGTGCCCGACACCACCGGCGGCGCGGGTGCGCAGCCCGGAGTGCCCGGCCCCAACGAGATGTTCGAGCTCTCCCTCGACCAGCTGCGCCGTGGAAGCTCGGGCGCCGCGATCACCGGCTTCCAGGCACTTCTCCAGCAGTATCCGAACGCCGATATTGCCCCGGATGCCCAGTTCTATCTGGGTGAAGCTTATCGTGCCGATGGGAAACCGGCCGAGGCCGACTCGGCGTATGCCGTGGTGGTGGAGAAGTACCCCGACTCGCAGCGCGCTGCGACGGCGCTGTACAAGCGCGCGCTCTACATGGAGCAGCAGGGGAACCTCACCGCAGCCCGAGCCGCACTCAATCGGCTGATCCAGAAGTACCCGAGGTCGGATGAGGCCGGCCTGGCGAGGGACCACCTGCGCTCGATGAAATAGGGGGCAGGCGGTACAGGGAGGTCGACTGGAAGATGATGGAGCACGAAGGCAGTGAGATGCCGTTCCTCGATCACCTCGAGGAACTGCGTTGGCGCATCATCTGGTCGCTCGTGGCCCTAGTCGTCGCTGTGGGCGGCGCTTTCGCAGTACTCATGAAGATCGACGTGATCGGCATCCTCGAGGGGCCGATCTCGCCCTATTTGCAGGGCGGCAAGTTGGTCTTCACTCATCCGGCCGATTCGTTCACGATCGTGCTGAATGTGGCGATCGTTCTCGGCGTGGTCATCGCCCTTCCGGTAATTCTCTACCAGATCTGGGCGTTTGTCTCCCCGGCACTGCACCGCAACGAGAAGAAGGTCGTCGTACCACTCTTCTTTTTCGCGACATTCCTCTTCCTGGCCGGAGTGGCGCTCGCCTTCTTCGTAGTGTTGCCACTGGCCGTGAAGTGGTTGATGGGCTTCCAGACGCAGGCGCTCCAGCCCATGATCACCGCGTCGGACTACTTCAGCTTCGCCACCAGCATGACGCTCGCGTTCGGGCTCTGCTTCGAGCTGCCGATCGTGATCCTGGCGCTCGCGCTGCTGGGGATCGTCACTCCCGAGCTGCTCAACAAGTACCGTCGGCACGCGTTCGTCGTCTGCGCCATAGTCGGCGCTTTCCTCACGCCGGGTGACCTGATCTGGACGACGGTCGCCATGTCGGTGCCCCTCTACCTCCTCTTCGAGCTGAGCGTGGGGCTCACCTACATCGTGTACCGACGTAGACGGCAGAAAGAGGCACGAGAGGCGCTCGAGGCCGCCGCTTCAGAGGGCGGGGCGAGAGCGTGATGTTGCGCCTGCTCGCGGTCGCGGCGCTGTTCCTGCCGGGAGTCGCGCTCGCGCAGGATCCCACGCCAAGGCCGCGCCAGCCGACTGCCGCCGCGGACACGGGCGAAGCCCGCAAGCCGCCGGAGCGACCACCGCTCGCGGTACCCCCGCCCGGCGTCAACGCCACCGACACTGCGCGCGCTGACACCACCGCCAGAGATACCTCCAGCACGTCGAAGGAGCTCGTGCAGTGGGCGGAGGAGGATTCGGTCATGAAGGCGCTCCTGTCGAGGCCCGGATACATCACGACCCGCTACCAGGGGAAGCGCGCCGTATTCGACGCCGATGGCAGGGTCCTCGAACTCTCCGGCAACAGCGCCGTCAAGCGCGAGGACGCGACCCTGGTGGCCGACACGATCGTGTACAACGACCAGACGAAGCTCGTGCGCGCCGCGGCCGCGCCGAAGGACACGATCGTTCTGCGCGACCCGACCCAGGGGGAAGCGGACCTCGTGGCGCTCGGCGGAATGGAGTACGACCTGATCGCGCGGCGGGGCGTCGTGCGCGATCTGAGCACTTCGTCGAGCCAGCTCGGCCAGACCTGGTACGTGCACGGCGATCGCGCGGCCGTGGTGGCCGACAGCACCGGGGCGAAGGGCAGTACATCGTACGCCGAGGATGGCTCGATAACGAGCTGCAACCTCCCGTATCCGCACTATCACTTCCAGGCCAAGGAGATCAAGATGGTCTCCAAGACCCTCCTCGTGGCGCGGCCGGCGGTGCTCTACATCTCCGACATCCCGGTGATGTGGCTCCCCTTCATCTTCCAGGACATGAGGTCGGGGCGGCGCAGCGGGATCATCCCGCCACGCTTCGGAATAAGCGACATCGTACGTGCCTCGCCGCGCTACAGCCGCTCGATCGAGAACCTCGGCTACTACTTCGCCATCAACGACTTCATGGACGCCACGATCTCGTTCGACTGGCGGAGCGGTAATGGCAATACCGAAGGCGATCTGGGTTGGGCCCGGTACAACGGGCAGTGGCGCTACCGCTGGCTCGACCGCTTCCTCAGCGGCGACGTGCGCGCTTCGTATTCCAGCTTCAGCGCGGGGAACAGCGCGTTCAATCTGTCGTGGAGCCACCAGCAGCAGTTCTCCCGCAAGAGCACGCTGAACGCGAGCATCAACTACTCGAGCAACACGACGGCGATCCAGCGCCAGGCCTTCACCGCCGCGCAAACCCTGGCCGCGATTGCGTCCACGGTGGCGTTCCAGCAGGCGGTCGGCCCGATGAACATCAGCATCGGCGGGTCGCAGACGCAGCATACCGGCCGGAAGGATGTAAACCGGAATTTCCCGAACCTCAGCGTCACAACGCCTCCGGTCAATCTCACCGACTGGCTCCTCTGGTCGCCACAACTCTCCATCAACAACGTGGAGAACCTCGACCGGGAGGTGCCGTTCGCGCAGTTCACACCCTCGCCCACGAACCCGGCCGGATACGACAGCACGGGCGTCACGGGTGACGACCGGAACACCACGCTGAGCTTCCAGACTCCGCTGCGCATCTTCGGGTTCAACTGGCAGAACAGCATCCAGGTGACCGACCACGAGCAGAAGTTTCCGCAGCCGATCCAGCTGATAGATGTTGCCACCGGCGACTCCATCGGCTCGCGGGTGTTCGCGCGTACCTACGAGACGGAGATCGACTGGACCACGGGGATAAGTCTCCCGGCGCTCATGCAGCGCACGCTCAAGATCACCCCGTCGATCTCGATCGTGAATGCCGACCCGTCACTCCCGTTCATGGCCCGCACCACGTTCACGGGAGGGAGCTACGTGCACCAGTCGAAGACGCTGCAGTACGGCGTCTCGATGTCGCCCACGCTGTTCGGTTTCTTCCCCGGCTTCGGACCTTTCTCGCGACTGCGTCATTCTATCCAGCCGCAGATCAGCTTCGGCTACTCGCCCGCGACGCAGTCGAGCACCGAGATGCTGCGAGCGTTCAACCGCTCGCACGCGGGGAACAACGCCAACATGGCGCACAGCACGGTCACGCTGCGACTGAGCCAGGTGTTCGAGGCGAAGCTGAAGAGCAGCGCCGACACCACGCCGGGCGGGGGCGAAAAGATCAAGCTGCTCACGGTGAACTTCAGCCCCATCACCTACGACTTCGAGCGCGCCAAGGCCGGACTCAACGGGATCACCAGCACCACCTTCAACTACCGCCTCGCCTCGGACCTGCTCCCCGGCTTCGACTTCAGCGTCAACTACTCACTGTACCAGGGGAACGTCTACAGCGATTCCGCGCGCTTCAAGCCGTTTCGTACCGGGATCTCGGCGTCCATGACGCTGGGGAGGGACAATAATCCCTTCGCCGTTCTCACGCGCATCTTCGGGAAGCCCACTACGAGGGCGGACACGGTAGTGGACACCGCCCCCGCCAATCAGCAGCGCGATCGGCAGGGGATGGCCGGTGGACTCGACGAGCGTCCCAACATCGCCGGCCCATCGTCGTCGCGGAACCCGATGGGTATCGACGCGGCGGCGGGGTGGACGGCGACGCTCCAGTTCAGCTCCACGCGCAGCCGGCCCATCCCTGGCGCCACGGTCTTCGACCCGCGCGCCTTCTGCCAGCAGTACATCAACTTCCCGGCAACGTACAATCAGTGCATCAACTCGCCGATTCCGGTGGACACGCTCCCCAACCGGTACGGCGGGAGCCAGGCGGTAGTGCTGCCGTCGCTCGCCACGCTCCGCGGCAACCTGGCCTTCAACCTCACGCCCAAGTGGGCGATGCGCTGGACCACTGGCTACGACTTCCAGCGTCACGAGTTCTCCGACCAGGAGCTGGTGCTGCAGCGCGACATGCACGACTGGCGCGCCAACCTCGCCTTCTCGCGCGCGCCGACCGGCAACTTCATGTTCAGCTTCTACATCTCGCTGAAGGCCGAGCCCGATCTGAAGTTCGACTTCCGCCGCAGCACCAGCCGGTGCAGCGGTGAAGACTGCGGCGTCTTCCTCCCGCTGCAGTCGCCGTAAGGGGGGCAGGTCTCCACTCGATACATTTTCTTCGGCGAGCGCCGAAGAAAAAATGTATCGAGTGGAGACCTGCCCCCTTCTGTAGCCTTTCCGGGCCGCCGATCGTCCCCCGAAGTGGACGCCTCCTTCGCGCACGGCCGAGCCAAGTCGTTGCCTATCGCGCGTTTGGGATGCACGGTGCGCTCGGCGCGCGGCGTGCATTCATGGGCTCGCACTCAACCACGCACGGAGCCACGCATGCGCCGCCCTGTCATCATCCTCGCCGCCGCGATTGCCCTCGCCGGCTGCGGCAGCTCTGACATCACCGGTGGCACGTCGGGACTCACCCCGCCTGCCAATCTCACCTATCAGCTCGTCCCGAGCGGCGATCCCACCACACCCGAGAGCATCATGCTGCGCTGGGATGCAGTGGACGACTCGCGAATCACGAACTACGTCGTCTACTCGCGCGGCTCATCCGGCGAGCAATGGAGCCGGCGCGCCGAGACGACGTCGGCTTCGTTCAACGACCTCGGCGTTCCGGACTTCCAGTATCAGGTCGCTAGCATGTCGGACGACGGAAGCGAGAGCGCGCCATCGAACACCATCACGGTGGATGCGTCGAACACCCTCATCACTCCGGGAACTCTCTCGTCCATCTCGCTGAACCAGGCGGTGTGGCTCTCCTGGCCCGCCGACTCGCGGCTGGATGCGCCGGATCTCTTCGACTACTACCGCGTGTACTCCACGTTCTACGATCTCGATCAGAACCTCTGCGATGCGGACTGGGTGCTCGAGGGCACTACGGTATCGGAGGACTTTCTGGCATCGGGTCTCGCGAACGGGGAGCCGCGCTGCTTCGCAGTCAGTGCCGTCAGCCGCGATGGTCACGAGAGCGACTGGACGACGCCACGCTCCGACACGCCGCGACCCGATGCGCGCAACATCCTCCTCTTCGCCTCGCAGGTCGACGTTGCCACCAGCGGCTTCAGCTTCTTCGTACCATCCTCCGGTGCGCTGGGAGTCGTTCTCCCCGGCAACCGCACTGACATCGACTTCCGCGTGGACCGCGACCCCGATGGCTCGATGTGGCTGACCCCAATCCGAACGGGCACGGTGCTCGCGCTCTACTCCACCGATCCCCTCACCGACCTCACCTCGATCGACATCGCTCCCCCCGACGACGAGTTCTCCGCCGGCGCGATCGAAGCCGTCCCCGGCTACGGCTACGTCTTCCGCACGCTGATCGGTGGCCAGTACCACTATGCCGGCCTACGCGTAACCAACGTCTCCCAGGACTACATCATCGTCGACTGGTCCTATCAGAGGGATCCGGGGAATCCGGAATTATCGGTGGGAGGGAGGTAGGGGGAGAGAGAGTAGAAAGCAGAAAGCAGTGAAACCCCAGGGTTCAGGGTGCAGGGTTCAGGGTGCAGGTACTGCCCGGCAATCGAGATCCATCCGCCAAGGCACTTCCTGCACCCTGAACCCTGAACCCTGAACCCTCTATCACTTCACTGCTTTCTGCTTTCTGCTCCCCCCCTTACCTTACCCCCATGACTCGGCACGTACTGCTCAACGGGGGGTCGCTCACCATCGAGGATGTGTACAGTGTGGCTATGGGGCGGGCGACGGTGGGGGTGGAGGAAAGTGCGAGGGAGCGGATAGAGAGGACGCGACGAGTGGTGGAAGGTGTGGTCGAGCGCGGCGACGCGGTGTATGGAGTGACCACCGGATTCGGGAAGCTCTCCGAGATTGCGATTCCACCGGACCGGCTCGCGGAGTTGCAGGTCAACCTCGTGCGGAGTCACGCGGCGGGGGTGGGGCCGCTTCTCGCCGAGCGGGAGGTGCGCGCGATGATGCTCCTGAGAGCGAACGTGATCGCCAAGGGATACTCGGGAGCGCGCGCGGAGCTAGTCGAGCTGCTCGCTGGAATGTTGAACGCTGGTCTCTACCCGCCGATACCGGAGCAGGGGAGCGTGGGCGCCAGCGGTGATCTGGCGCCCCTGGCGCATCTGGCTCTGGCGATGATCGGCGAAGGAGAGCTGCTTGGCGGCGGGCGTACCGGGCCGGCGGGCGAGAGGCTCGCCTCGGCAGGGCTCGCGCCCGTGACGCTCGCACCCAAGGAAGGGCTCACGCTCATCAACGGTACCCAGGCGCACACCGGGATCGCAGCGCTCGCGCTCGTGGACGCCCTGCGCCTCTGGCGCGCGGCGCACGTCGCGGGAGCGATGTCGCTCGAGGGGCTCATGGGCACGCCGGCCGCATTCGATGCGCGCATCCATGATGCTCGCGGCCAGCTCGGGCAACGCGAATCGGCCGCCATCCTCCGCGCGCTCCTCGCCGATAGCGAGATCCGGGAGTCGCACCGCACTGGCGACCCGCGAGTGCAGGATGCCTACGCCCTGCGCTGCATGCCGCAGGTGCACGGTCCGGTGCTCGACGCGCTGCGCTTCGCCGAGTCGCTGGTCGGACGCGAGATCAACGCCGGCACCGACAACCCGCTCGTGTTCGAGGATGGCGAGATCATCAGCGGCGGCAACTTTCACGGCCAGGTGGTCGCGATGGCGCTCGACGTGCTCGCGATCGCGCTCACCAACCTCGCCGTGATCTCCGAGCGGCGCATCGACCGACTCGTCAACCCCGATCTCAACCAGGGCCTTCCGCCCTTCCTGACGCGCGACGCGGGTGTGAGCTCGGGCTTCATGATCGCACAAGTCACCGCGGCCGCGATCACCAGCGAGTGCAAATTGCTGGCGCATCCTGCCAGCGTGGACTCGATCCCCACCGACGGCAACAAGGAAGATGTCGTACCTATGGCGATGGGCGCGGCCTGGAAGCTGCGTCGCGTACTGGACAACGTCCGGCAGGTGCTTGCGATCGAGCTGATGTGTGGCGCGCAGGCCGTGGACTGCCGCGCGCCGCTCCGCGCCGCGGCCCGCGTTGCGCGCGCGGTGGAAGTGGTGCGTGAGCACGTCGCCCCGCTCACGACCGACCGCGTCCTCTCCGGCGACATGATTGCGCTGGCCGCGGCGATCGCGGCTGGCGACTTCGATCCGATCATTCCGAACCCGGTACCATGACTACCTCCAGCACTTCCGCTCCACGCTCCATCGCCGATGATCTTCGCGAGGCTTCCGGACCGCGCACCGTGCGCGCGCCACGCGGCACCGCGATCTCGTGCAAGGGGTGGCAGCAGGAGGCGGCGCTGCGGATGCTCATGAACAACCTCGACCCGGACGTGGCGGAGCGTCCCGACGATCTCGTGGTGTACGGCGGTACCGGGCGCGCGGCGCGCAACTGGGCGAGCTTCGACGCGATCGTAAATACGCTGCGCAGGCTCGAGAGCGACGAGACGTTGCTCGTGCAGAGCGGCAAGCCTGTCGCGGTCTTCCGGACGCATGCCGGGGCGCCGCGCGTCCTCATCGCCAACAGCAACCTCGTGGGGCGCTGGGCGAACTGGGAGACGTTCCGCGAGCTGGAGCGTGCAGGGCTCACGATGTACGGCCAGATGACCGCCGGATCGTGGATTTACATCGGCTCGCAGGGGATCCTGCAAGGGACGTACGAGACGTTCGGCGCGGTGGCCAGGACGCACTTCGGCGGCACGCTCGCGGGGAGATTCGTGGCGAGCGCGGGGCTCGGAGGGATGGGCGGCGCCCAGCCGCTCGCCGCCACGATGCTCGGCGCCGCCTTCCTGGGAGTGGAGGTGGACCCCGCGCGCATCGCCAAGCGCGTCGCCACGGGATACTGCGACCGGCAGACCGCCAGTCTCGACGAGGCGCTAGCCTGGCTGGAGGAGGCACGCTCCGAGCGCCGCGCGCTCTCGGTGGGACTAGTGGGGAACGCGGCGGAAGTGATGCCGGAGCTCGTGCGACTGGGAGTGGTGCCCGACGTCCTCACCGATCAGACGAGCGCCCACGACACGCTCAACGGCTACATCCCCGCCGGCCTCTCGCTCGACGAGGCCGCCGACCGGAGGCGCCGCGATCCCGCGGAGTACGTAAGGCGCGCATCGGAGTCGATAGCCACCCATGTGCGCGCACTGCTCGCGCTGCGCGATCTCGGCGCGGTCACCTTCGACTACGGCAACAACCTTCGCACCGTGGCATACGACACGGGTGTGGAGCGCGCCTTCGACTACCCGGGGTTCGTGCCCGCCTACATCCGCCCGCTCTTCTGCCAGGGGAAGGGTCCCTTCCGCTGGGTGGCACTCTCGGGCGACCCGAAGGACATCCATCGCACCGACGATCTCATCCTCGAGCTCTTCCCGCACGATGAGCAGCTGGCGCGCTGGATAACGCTCGCGCGCGAGCGCGTTCACTTCCAGGGGCTCCCGGCCAGGATCTGCTGGCTGGGTCAGGGGGAGCGGGCGCGCTTCGGCGTGGCAATCAACGACCTCGTCGCCTCGGGCGAGATCACCGCGCCTATAGTGATCGGCCGCGACCACCTCGACACGGGCAGCGTCGCGTCGCCCTTCCGCGAGACCGAGGGGATGAAGGACGGGAGCGACGCGATCGCCGACTGGCCGTTGCTCAACGCGATGCTCAACGTGGCGAGCGGGGCGAGCTGGGTGTCGTTCCATCACGGCGGCGGAGTGGGGATCGGGAACTCGCTGCACGCAGGGCAGGTCATCGTGGCCGACGGCACGCCTGAAATGCGCGAGCGGCTCGAGCGCGTGCTCACGAACGATCCCGGCATCGGTGTCGCGCGACACGCCGATGCGGGCTACGAGCTCGCGTTGGAGACGGCGAAGGAGCAGGGAATCGATCTCCCCATGATCCGCTGATGCTCAGCGCGCGCTTCAGGCCCTGGCATGTCCCGCTCTTCGCGGCGAAGTACGCCTACCTGCACGTCAAGCGCTTCCCGCTGGTGGTGCACTTCGAGGTCACGATGCGCTGCAACGCGCATTGCAACTTCTGCGACTACTGGAAGACCGATCCTGCCACGAAGGCCACTGAGCTCGAGAGCTTCGCGGATGCCGCGCGCTTCTTCAACCCGATCATGGTGACGTTCACTGGTGGTGAGCCGCTGCTCAGGCGCGATCTCGAGTCGCTCGTGTCGAGCGTGGCGGGGGCCATACGCCTCAAGTACATCAGCATGATCACGCACGGCGCCATGCTCACCCCCGAGCGCGCGAAATCGCTCTGGGACGCCGGAATCAACCAGTTCAACATCTCGCTCGACTTCCCCGACGAGCGCCACGACGAAGCCCGCGGCATTCCCGGACTCGCCGCGAAGATCCTGGCCAACATCCCGAAGATGCAGGAGAGGGGGATAGACAGCATCCGCTTCAACACGGTGATCAAGAAGGAGAATCTGGGCGAGATCGTGCCGCTCGCCCACCGCGCGCTCGACATGGGTGTGGGCGTCTCCTTCAGCGCGTACACGGAGCTGAAGAACGGGAACGCGAGTCACTACGTCACGCCCGAGCAGCTCGAGCAACTCGATGAAGTCATCGCCGAGCTCCTCGCCTTCAAGCGCGCGCATCGCGGCGTAATCACCAGCACGAAGCACTACCTCGAGCGAGTGCCGCGCTATTTCCGCGGCGAGCTCACCGAGCCCTGCGAGTCGGGGATGCGCACGATCCACGTGAATCCCACGGGGATGGTCCGGCGCTGCCCGGACTTCCCGGTCGATTTTCACTGGAAGGATTTCCGGAAGTACAAGCCCATCGACTGCAACGCGTGCTACTACGCGTGCCGCGGTGAATCGCAGGCGCCGTTGACCATCGCGCGCGTGCGCGACATCATGGCGTGATGCATGGCGTGATGCCGGCCGAACGCCTCTTCGTAAATGCGGCGCAGGTGGTGACCTGCGCCGGGCCCGGACGCGCGCGCCGCGGCGACGAGATGCGCGACGCCGGAGTTCTCACCGATGCGGCCGTCCTCGTGCGCGGCGAAGTCATCGCCGAGGTGGGATCCGCCGCAGAGCTGGATGCGAAGTACCGCGATGCAGAACGGGTGGACTGCCGCGGCGGTGTACTCACCCCCGGACTGGTGGACTCCCACACGCACGCCGTATTCGGCGCGGCGCGCTACGAAGAGCAGGGGATGCGCGCGGCCGGCGTGGGCTACATGGAGATCGCGCAGGCCGGCGGCGGCATCCATTCGTCGGTCCGGAGCGTGCGCGGAGCGAGCGAGGACGAGCTCACGGATCTCGCGCGCCGGCGTCTCGCGCGGCTGGCGAGCTACGGCACCACCACGGTCGAGGTGAAATCCGGTTACGGTCTGCGGGTGGAGGATGAGCTCAAGCAGCTCCGCGTGATCGCCCGGCTGGCTGGCGATCTCCCGCTCCGGCTCGTTCCCACCTGGCTCGGCGCCCATGAGATTCCGCCCGAGGCGCGGGTGTCTCCGGCCGCCCGCGGCGACTACGTGAGGATGCTCGCCGAGGAGATGCTCCCCCGCGTCGTTGCCGAGCGTCTCGCGATCTTCGCGGACGTTTTCTGCGAGCCCGGAGTCTTCACTCTGGAGGAGACTCGCTACATCCTCGAGGCCGCGAAGAAGGGAGGTCTCAAGCTGAAGCTCCACGCCGATGAGCTGGAACCCTCTGGCGCGGCGGAGCTCGCGGCGGCGCTGGGAGCCACCTCGGCCGACCACCTGGCCGCCATCTCGCGCGCCGGCGTGGACGCACTGGCCAGCTCCGGTACGGTGGCGACGCTCCTGCCAGGCACGATGCTCTTCCTCGGGAGGGGACGGCAGGCACCGGCCCGCGCGCTCATGGAAGCCGGAGCCTCCGTGGCCCTGGCAACGGACTTCAACCCCGGTACGTCCCCCACCGTCAACCTCCCCCTGATCCTCACGCTCGGGGTCAGCCAGCTCCGCATGAGCCCCGCCGAGGCGATCCTCGCGGCCACGGTCAATGGCGCTGCGGCTCTCGGCCTGGCCGACAGGGTCGGACAGATCAGCGCCGGCTACTCCGCCGACCTCGCCCTTTTCGAGATGGAGGACGTGCGCGAGTTGCCATACTGGTATGGTGAACGTCGTTGTATGAGCACGTGGCTGCGAGGCAAAACTTGTGACGAGTACAGGTTAGCCATATCTTGAGGGTCCGCTGAAACCTGCCCCCTCGCGCGACGCAGACCCGTTCAGCTCAGGGAGCCTTCCACGCGCAGATGTCCAACGTCGCGAAACTGAAGAAACGAGCGCTCGACTACGAGCAGAAGAAGCAGTTCGACAAGGCGCTCGATGCATATATGCAGGTGCTCGGCGCACTGGATGACCACGTCGATGAGGGCGACGTGGCCCTCTTCAATCGCGTTGGTGATCTGCTTCTACGCCAGGGCAACGTCGGCGCCGCCGTGGACCACTACGAGCGCGCCGTGGACCTCTATACCGAGGGCGGCTTCCACAACAACGCGATCGCGCTCTGCAGCAAGATCCTCCGCAACGCGCCCGGTCGTAACTCCGTCTACTACAAGCTCGGCAGAATCTCCGCGAAGAAGGGATTCACCAGCGACGCGAAGAGCAATTTTCTCGAGTACGCCGACCGGATGCAGCGCATCGGTCACGTCGAAGAAGCCTTCAGGGCGCTCAAGGAATTTGCCGATCTTTGCCCCGATCAGGATGACATCCGCCTCATGCTCGCCGACCAGCTCGTTCGCGGCGACCGGAAGGCGGAGGCCATAGAGCAGCTACAGCTCCTCTACGAGAAATTCCAGGCCGAAGGGCGCACGCAGGAGGCGAAGGCGACGCTCGAGCGGATGACCGCCATCGACCCGTCGCACCAGCCGACGACCGGTGCAGCGCGCCCGACACCCAAGGCCAACGATCTGATCTTCCTCGATGTCGGCTTCGACATGCCCGGGACGCCGTCACGGCCCGTCACGGGCAGCGTACCGGTCGTACCTGCCGCCAACACCGCGCGCGTCGCGCCGCCAGCGGATGAAGAGCTTCCGCCCGATACCGTCGACCAGCCGCTCCCGATGATCGATGTCGGAGAGAGCGACACCGTGGAAATCGCGCCGGTAGATGGGCTGTCGTCGGGCGCGATGTTCGAAATGGGTGCCGACCCCACGGAGTCGGAAGCGCACGAGGTGGTTGGCCAGATGAACACCGGGCTGATCAACGGCTTCGAGGAAACTTCTCTCGGCGTCAGCGACGACGTTGCCAACGCGGTGGCTCCGCTCGCAGGCGTCGAGCAGTCCAATCGGCTCTCGAGCGACGATGATCTGCTGGATCCTTCGCTCGACACGGAGCACGCGCCAGCACCGGAGGCCGACGTCGGAAGCGTAGCCATGGACGCGCCGCAGGGAGAGAGCGACGACTCTCTGCCGCTGCTCGACATCTCGCTCGACATAATCGACGACGGCACGCCCGACTCCAGCGACGGGCTCACCCTCATCTTCCCGGACGCTGACAGCGTCGAGGAGTGGAACGGCGGCGCGCCGGGCGCTGATGAAGCCGTCGCGGGCGAGGTGTCAGCGACCAAGGGTGCCGCGGTAGGCGAGATGGACACGCCGTCGGCCAAGCTGCCAGATGACGACGAGGTGGTCGCCGCCCCGAGAGACGAGCTCAAGCTGGAGCCGCTGCTCCAACTCCCCGAGCTCGATCCGATGGATGGATCGGTCGATTCGCTCGGTCAGGAGCCGGATCTTCCTCTGATCTCGCTGGGTGAGGAAGGGATGACGATACTCTCGTCGCTCGACGGCATCGGCGCGCTCGGCGAGGACGAGGTGCCGGCGTCCGCGTCCGAGCTTCGCTTCCTCGACGTCGGCGACGACACGGAGCTTCCCCCCATCTCGCAGCTGCAGGAGTCGGCACCGGCAGTCACCCAGCCCACGCTGGCCGACCTGCGCACCATCGTGGAGCTCAATCCCGAGGATTGGGAGGCGCGGCGCCGCCTCGCGGAGGCTCTCCTCGAGACGGGCGACCGCCACGGAGGCCTGGCGGAGCTGGAGGCAGCGATGCTCGGGCTCGAGCGCGCGGGCGACTTGAGGAGCGCCAACGCGCTGGTGGACGAGATCATCCGTGTCGAGCCGCACACCGTTCGGTACCATCAGAAGCGCGTCGAGTACGCGGTGCGCACAAACGATCGGTCGCTGCTGGCTGAAGCATACTACTCGCTCGCCGAGAGCCTCTTCCAGATGGGCGAGATCGAGAAGTCGCGCGCCGTCTACGCCCGCGTCCTGGAGCTCTCGCCTGGCGATCCGAGAGTGCGCGCCGCTCTCCAGGCGATAGACGCCGACGCGGAAGACGTCGCCGAGGAATCGGAGGAGCCCGCAGAGCAGGGGTCGATCAGAGCGGCGTCCACCAGCGGCACCGCGGCCGAGCCAACTGCGGCGCCGCCCACGGTTCGCGCAGTCGCGCAGCCGCCCGTTACCGAGGATGCGACGGCGGTCCCGGAAGTACCTTATGCTCCGCCCGCGCCCGCGCCCGCGCCCGCTCC
>DATCXR010000292.1:0-5522 GCA_036565685.1 Gemmatimonadaceae bacterium | reverse complement strand
TGGCCAAGGGCCACGGCGGCCGCTCGGTGTTCTGCGGCGTGGGCGAGCGGACGCGCGAGGGGAACGATCTCTACCTCGAGATGAAGGAGTCGGGCGTGATCGACTCGGCGGCACTCATCTACGGTCAGATGAACGAGCCGCCGGGTGCGCGTCTGCGCGTGGGGCTCACGGGGCTGACCGTTGCGGAGTACTTCCGCGACGTTGAAGGGCAGGACGTTCTCGTCTTCATCGACAACATCTTCCGCTTCACTCAGGCGGGCTCCGAGGTATCGGCGCTCCTGGGCCGGATGCCGAGCGCGGTGGGCTACCAGCCCACGCTCGCCACGGAGATGGGCGATCTGCAGGAGCGGATCACCTCCACGAAGACCGGCTCCATCACGTCGGTGCAGGCGATCTACGTCCCCGCCGACGACATCACCGACCCCGCGCCGGCGACCGCGTTCGCGCACCTCGATGCGACGATCGTGCTCTCCCGCGCGCTCACCGAGATCGGCATCTACCCCGCGGTGGATCCACTGGCGTCCACGTCGCGCATTCTCTCGGCGCAGTACGTTGGCGAGCGGCACTACAAGGCGGCGTTCGCGGTGCTCGGGATCCTGCAGCGCTACAAGGAGCTCCAGGACATCATCGCGATCCTCGGCATGGAGGAGCTCTCGGAAGACGACAAGCGGATCGTGGCGCGCGCGCGTCGTGTGCAGCGCTTCCTCTCGCAGCCGTTCGCGGTGGCGCAGCAGTTCACGGGCGTCGAAGGGCGGTACGTGAAGCTCGAGGACACCGTGGAGTCGTTCGAGCGGGTGGTGTCGGGCGAGTTCGACGAGCTTCCGGAACAGGCCTTCTACATGGTGGGCGGTATCCAGGAAGCGGTCGAGAAAGCCAAGACTCTCAAGGGTTGAGCGGACCGGTGCTGAGCGTATCGGTAATCTCCCCGGAGGCCACGCTGTTCACCGGCGACGCGGAGTCGGTGGTCGCCCCGGCGTTCGACGGCGAGGTCGGGATACTCACTGGCCACGCGCCGATGATCACCGCCCTGGGCCGCGGCACGCTCCGCGTGCAGAACGCTGGCGCCGTCCAGCAGTTCGATGTGAACGGCGGTTTTCTGCAGGTGGTGGACAACCAGGTGCGAGTGGTGACCGAGCACGCGGAGCAGCACCGCTGAGCCGACGCGGTTTGGTCAACCTGTAGTACTCTCGCACGTACATTGCAATCCGAGTCGCGCGCCGCGGGAAGAGTCCCGCGGCGTGCGATTTCACGTCAGGCCGGGAGGTGCGGTGCCGCGTGCAATGGCGTTGGTGAAAGGAGGCCTGACCGTGGCGTTGGCGGCGATCGCCGCTCGTCCGGCGTCGGCGCAGATGGTGGGCGTGCCGGTGCTGCAGAACGCTTTCGTCAATCCCGGCGTGACATTCGGCGCCAACTTCGCCGCCGCATCGGGCGCCGTGGTGTACGGCGGCGCGCTGGCATGGGTGCCGCGGAACAGCAAGATCCAGCTGAGCGGCGGCTTCGGCGCGCTGGTCCCGGACGATGGGTCCAGCCATGCGACCTGGGGCGCCCGGGCGATGTTTCCGATCTCCGCGCTCGGCTCACGCACGCTTGGCGTCGCCGCCTTCGTGGGCGTGGGTGGATCGAGCGCCGGCGGCGCCACTGAAACGCGCATCCCCATAGGAGCGTCTGTTGGTTATCGTGCTACGCTCGGCGAATGGCGCGCGATCTCGGCGTACATAGCGCCGTTCGCCGACATATCGCGGCTCAAGCGCGATACGACCGTTAACGAGACGCTGTTTCGTGTGTCATTCGGAGTCGATGTAGCGATCGCCAGGCAGATAGGGCTGACGATCGGTTACGAGTGGGGAACCAGGGCCCCCGAGGAAAGCCCCGGACCTGTCGGCGGCCTGTTCGGCGTCGGCCTTTCGTACGCGCTGCGCAAGCCGTGAGGCAGGTGCGGCGGTAGCGCCGCGAACACCATCGGAATTTCCGTCTTACCAGAAGAGGAGCGCAAATGTCGAAGAGAACGACCAGTCTTGCCGCCGCGCTGTTCGCCGGCATCGCGACCATCTCGACCGCCGGCGACGCGAGCGCGCAGGCCTGGCACTACCCGGCCTTCCAGCCACCCACGATCGCGACGCGCGAATTCAACTTCGCCATAGCCGGCGGTGGCGACTACGGCACGAGTGGCCTCTTCCAGTGGCGGGAAGGGATCGGCCCCGACACGCACTTCTCACTCGACGTCGGTTTTGCCGACCCGGACGGCGGCGACGCTGGGTTCCTGATTGGTGGAGGACTGGGCCAGCGCATCCTCCGTTCGACGCCGGACACACCGCTGGACGTGATTTTCACTGGTGGAGTGTATGGAGAGTTCGGGGGGACACCGAGCTTCGTACGCATCCCGATCGGTGCTGTCGTGGGTCATCGCTTCCCCATCGAAGGAAGTAAGACTGCAATCACCCCGTACGTGCATCCGCGCGTCTCGCTGGACGCGTGTGTGAGCGATTGCTTCGGTCTGGGTACCAAGGTGAAGCTCAACTTCGACCTCGGTGCGGACTTCGAAGTTACGCAGAAACTGTCGCTACGAGGCGCGATATTGATTGGTGGCGTCAGCAGCGGTGACAGCCAGGCCGGCTTCGGCTTCGGCGTCGCCTTCCATCCGGGGAAGACGCAGTAAGTCAAGAAAACAGAAGGCAGGAGGCAGAGAGCAGGAACGGCAAGGAAACAGGAAACAGGAAACAGGTAACTGCCTCGGGGTAGAGAGCTCTCTCCCCAAGAGCTCTTACCTGTTTCCTGTCCCCTTCTTCCTCTCTCCCCCTCGGCGGTTCACTGCTTTCTGCTGTCTGCTTTCTGCTTCCTCCCCCCATCCCCCGGCCCGCATCTTGCGCCCTGCGGGCTCCAAAGGCACCCAGGGATGGATGCATGGCCAATTCTTTCTCATCGTCGACCAGCATTCTGGTCGTCGATGACGATCGCGACAACGCTGTAATAGTTCGCGACCTGCTCGAGGCGCACGGGTACACGGTCTACGTCGCGCACAACGGAGACGAGGGACTCGCGATGTTCGACGAGATCCGCCCGGCCATCGTGCTCCTCGATGTCATGATGCCGGGTCGGAACGGCTGGGAAGTCTGCCACTCCATGAAGCAGCACCCTTCGCACGGCCGCACCGTTCGGGTGATAATGCTGACCGCGCTCAGCGCCTGGAACGACAAGCAGGCGGCCATCCAGACCGGCGCCGACGACTACGTCACCAAGCCGGTCGACCTCAAGGGGCTGCTCAACTGCGTGAAGCGGAATCTGGCTCTCGTCGGACCTCCAGCCTGATTCCGGTCGGACACCGGCAAGCGTGACACCTTCGATTCTCCTCACCGACAGCTATGATCCCGACCTGGCCTCGGTAGCCGCGCGCATTCCTGGTGGTCGAAGTGAAGTGCGACCTTCCACGGAGCTGGCCGCCGCGATCGGCGAGCTGCATGGGGTGATGGCAACCGTGGTAGCCAGCGCCGACCCGGAGATCGTGCGCGCGGTGGTCGAACGCGGCAGGCTCTATCACGTACCGGTGGTCGTAGCATGCGGATCGGAGCACGCCTGTCGCCTCGCGATCGAGACGCACGCGGACGAGTGGTACACCCTGCCTTCGTCCGTGGACGAGATCGAGCGACGCGTCCGCACGGCGATCGTCCGTATGCGCGCGGCGGAGGTCGCCGAGGCCAACAGGCTGGAGCGGGTGGGGTTCGAGTCGCTGCTCTTCGACTCGACCACGCGCATGCCGACGCTGCCGGTGATGATCGAGCGGACACGCGCGCTGTTCAAGGAGAGCGGCGAGCTAGTGATCTTCTACCTGGATTTCATCCGCTTCGCCAAGATCGAAGAGATCTACGGGTGGGAGAAGCTGGACTACGTACTGGCCACGACCGCCGAAGCCGTGCGCGAGTTCATCGCCCGTGAGAACCTCGGCGACATGCGCATGATGCTCGGCTACACGCACGACGATGACTTCATCTTCTTCTACTTTCCCGAGCGTGATCGACGCGGCACCAGCGAGCATGAGATCACCGAGGTCGCGCAGCGGCTGCATCGCTACGTGGGCATGCGCCTGGAAGACGAGCACGGTGAGGATGTCGCCGCACTCTTCGACATCTTCGTCGGCTCGGCGCACGTCTACCACAATCCCAAGGTCCGGCTCGAGCGACTCATCTATCGCGGCGTACGCGAGGCAGCGCATACGGCGCGCAGCATCGAGCAGAGACAGCGTGCTCGCAAGGTTACCGATCTCCGCCGGCTGTTGCACGACCGCAGTCTCTACGTGGAGTACCACCCGATCTTTTCCGCCGAGACCGGCCGCATCTTCGGCTACGAGGCGCTGGCGCGCGGAGTCGCCAGAACACTCCGCAGCCCCGAGGTGATGTTCGAGGTCGCAGCGGACGCGGATCTGGTGTGGGAGCTGAGCCGCCTCTGCCGCGCGCGCGCGGTGGAAGGGGCGGGGGAGAGGCTCGGGGAAGGGCAGCTCCTCTTCCTCAACGCCGATCCGCACGACTTCACCGACCCCACCTTCGGCAACTTCGATGCGATCGACCCGCACCGCGTGGTCATCGAGATCACCGAGCGGACGGCGATCACCGACTATCACACCTTCCGCGGGCGGTTGAACGCACTCCGCGCGCGCGGCTTCCGCTTCGCGGTGGATGACGCGGGGAGCGGCTACGCCGGTCTCGGCTCGATCGCCAATCTGGAGCCGGATTTCATCAAGCTGGACATCTCGCTCATCAAATCCATCGAGACCAACTTCATCAAGCAGAATCTCGTGGAGACGATGGTCGGCTTCGCGCGCGAGCAGGGAGCCATGGTGATAGCCGAGGGAATCGAGAGCGCGGCGGAGCTGGATACCGTGAAGCGGCTCGGAGTCCCGCTCGTGCAGGGATTCTTCCTCCAGCCGCCAGCGGGGCGGCGCGGGAACGAGCAGGGAAAGAACGGCGACCGCGCGGCGGCGCGCGCCGCCGCGCGGCGGATTCGCCAGGCGGGAACGCAGGTTCGGCGCAGGAAGTAGCCCGACGCACCGCTCACCGGTGCCGGCGCGTCCCCGCGCCTCTTCAGTGAAAGAGCAGCCGCTCCACCAACGCATGTGAGCGCGCGGCCGCGCCGAGTCCCGAGCTCACCACCTCGCGCGCTCTCTCGCCCGCGCGGTCGCGCGCCGTGGCGTCGCCCAACCAGTCGGAAAGAATAGTCGCGAGCTCCGCGGCATCGCGCGCGGGAGCGCCGCCCCCGGCGCCCTCGAGAAATCGCGCATCACGGCTCGCCTCGAAACGCGGGCCGAAGACTACCGGAGCGCCGAATGCCGCGGGCTCGAGCACGGAGTGCAGACCGGCGGCGTGGAATCCGCCTCCCACGTACGCCGCGTCGGCGAGAGCGTACAGATCGCCCAGCACCCCCACGCGATCTACCAGCACCACCTCGGCATCCGGCGCGGCGGCAGTGCCCAGGCGCGCGAGCGAGATCCCTTGCTGCGCGGCCCAGCTCTCGATCGCTCCGAGGTGCACGTC
>DATCXR010000281.1:0-6527 GCA_036565685.1 Gemmatimonadaceae bacterium | reverse complement strand
CGCCGAGCCTCGAGTACGAGCGCAAGGGAGCCAAGGCGCTCCTCCGCGGCCTGCGTGCCGGCGACCCCGACGCCCTCGCGCGCGCCCGCGCGCTGCAGCCCGCCATAGACGCCTCGCACCCGCAGCGCATCCGGCTCGCCGACGCGCAGCTCGTCATCGCGCGCGAGTATGGGTTCAGGAGCTGGCCTCGCCTCGTGCGCTGGTTCGGCGATGTGGAGCGCCAGCTCCACGCGCGCGTCCGGCTCGACGGTGACCGTGGCAGCTACGAGGCGCGCGCCCGTCAGATCGTCACTGGACACCGCGAGGGCGGCACGCTCGCCGGCCGCGCACTCGCGGCGTACGTCCCCCGATTCTACGGGCTCCCTCTCGACGCGGTTTTCGCCAGTACGGTCGATGAGGCCGACGCGCGTCTCGCGGTGGCGCGCATGCACGGTGCTCCGAGCTGGAAGGTGCTGATGGAGCGCGTCGATGCAACGCCGCGAACGCCGCCGATGGCCGGCCCGGCCACCCCCATTCGAGACGCCATCGCGGCGATGGCGGCCGGTGATCTGGATGCGCTACAGCGCGTCCTCGCTATACACCCGGATCTGCTGCGGCCCTCCGGGTACGACCGGTCGAGCGGGAGCTCGTTGATGTGGGTGGCGCTCGGCCAGGAGCGCCGGCGTGGCGCCGAAGCGATGCGGCCGATCTTGGACTGGCTCGCGGCACAGGGGCTCGACCGTCAGCGCGAGCTCGATCTCCATCTGCGTGGTCACATTGGCATGACGCCGGAGGAAGTTCGCAATCTCCTCGACCTCGGCGCCGACCCGGACTGGGTGGCTGACAACGGTGTCCCGGTGCTGGAGCACGCGCTGGTGCGCTACTGGAATGGTGAGGCCGTGGACGTGCTGGCCGCGCGCGCCACGCCACGAAAGGCGCTCTGGATTTCCGCGGGACTGGGCGATGTCGAAGGCGTTCGCGGCTTCCTCGACCGCGATGGGAAGCCGACGCGCGCGGCGCGCCGCCTCCGCCCGGATTTCGTGGCAGTCGGACCGCCGGGATTCATGCCGCAACTGCCGGACGCGGATGACGAGGAGCTTCTGCTGGAGGCGCTCCTCGTCGCAATGCTCAACGGACGCGCGGAGATGATCGAGTACCTGGCCGCACGCGGCGCGCCGGTGAACAGCCTCATCTACGGAAAGCCGCTCATCGCGATCGCGACCGGCAACAACATGACGGCAGTGGCGGAAGCTCTCGCGAGAGCCGGCGGTTGATTCGCTCGGCGCGAGTCGGGCGTGGTCCGACCAGGGGCCAACCTTTCAAATAGCCGACGCCTGACCTTGCGATCAGCTAGCCGTGGGAGAGGCAGCGGTGTAGGCTCGCTAATCGATATGGCTTTCGCTCTGTTCCAGTATCCGAGTCAGTGCCTCTCTGAAATTCTCCACTGGCTGCGCCCCCTGGATCGCCCACTGGCCATCGAACACGTATGTGGGCACCGCATGAATCCCGAGCTCCCGCGCTGCCTCGAGCTCGGCCCGCAGCTCCGAGAGCCCTTCGTCCGAGTCCAGGTACGCCCTCGCGCGCGCACGATCCATCCCCACCGCCGCCGCCTCTTCGGCTAGCTGCTCGGCGTCGGCGATGTTCCCGCCGCGGGTGAAGTGCAACGCGAAGAGCCGCTCGATCAGCGCCCGCTGCACGGCGGTGCCGTACTCACGCTCGGCGAGTTGCAGCAGTCGGTGCGCGGTCAGGGTGTTCGCGGTCAGCGCCCGGTCCCACGCGAAGGTGATCCCCTCCCCCTCGCCGGCCGCTTCCACGCGGCCGTGCATCTCCGTGACGCTCCGGCCGTAGCGCTTCGCCAGATACTCGTTATGCGGCACGGCTTCCATGGGCGCGCTCGGGTCGAGCTGATACGGCCGGAACATGACTTCCACCTGATCGGCTTCCGGGAAGTCGGCGAGCGCGCGAGCGAACCGACGCTCGCCTATGTAACACCACGGACAGACGACGTCCGAGTAGATCTCCACTTTCATGCTGTGTTTTCCCCTGTCTATGCCCGATACCGGGCGCGATTGTCTCTACTGGTAGAACGTGCATCGCCGGCCTGAACGTTCCTGGGTGAGCGGCGGGCGGGGTCCCGCACGACTCACCGGCCAAGCGCTTCGGTCACCGCGGGCAGTATGAGCGCTCGAAACAGGTCGTTCACCTTTCTCGACTGGAGCGGCTGCCCGAACTCCACCCACCAACTCAATACGAGGAGGAAGGTCGAGGCCACGTGCCGGGCGAGGAGATCGCACGGCACGCTGAATTCGCTCTCCCGGTGACACTGGCCTGCTCGTTTCAGGTCGTCGACGATCAACTCGACCAGCACCTGCTCGAGGTGCTCGTGGACGACTGCCAATTTCTTTGCGTCCACGGGGGAGTCGCTGGCGTCCCGGTATCGTTCGATATGCTCGAGAATGGGCAGGCTGAATCGAAGAATCCGATCCGCTGAGCCGGTCGACCGCATCGGCGCTGCGGTCGCGCTCGCGCGAAGCATGTCGCGGATCCCGCTATCGAGCAGCTCGTCCTTGTCGCGGAAGTGGGTGTAGAAGGTCGACCGCCCGACGTTGGCGCGGGCAAGGATCTCCTTCACGACGATGGCGTCGTAGGACTTCTCGTGGATCAGCGACGCGAGCGCTCCGTGCAGTAGATCCTGGGTTTTCTGAACGCGCCGATCCGTGCTGCGAACGCGTGGCACGCGGCCTCCTTCTCCAGACACCGTCCGAAATGGTGAACACGGCGTGTGTGTTTGTCCATTAACGCACACATCGCCACGCGATGTTCTTCGCGTTGCGAACCCCGCACCTAATACTACGACTCCACCAGCCATCGCGCCTGGAAGCTCGTCCATGAGGAGCGACATAAGCGATGGCGCACCGATGGACTCCGTGCTCGAGGGATTGCGACGTGACTACAGCGGATGGAATGCCCACGCATGGCGGCAAGAGCCTGGTCATGCACTCGGAAGCCCGCTACTACGACCTTCAGTCGTGGCTGCTGACACTCGGCCGGGAGCGAGCGTTTCGCGAGCGGTTGGTGGATCTGGCGCGCATGGAGCCGGGCGACGCCGTGCTCGACGTGGGCTGCGGAACGGGGACGCTCGCGATCGCGGCCAAGCGGCGCGTGGGTGCGGCGGGCATGGTCGTCGGTATGGACGCGTCGCCGGAGATGATCGAGCGGGCGCAGCGGAAGACCGCGAAGGCTGGCAGCGACGTGGAGTTTCGAACCGGTACGGTGGAGGCACTCCCCTTCCCCGACGCGCAATTCGACGTCGTCCTGAGCACGCTGATGCTGCACCATCTCCCTCGGCCACTCCGCCAGCAATGCGCGCGCGAGATGCGCCGCGTGCTCAAACCCGGGGGACGGGTGCTCGCCGTCGACTTTGCGACGCCGGCGATGAAGCGAAAGGGTCTCCTTCCCCGCCTCCATCGCCACGGCCATCTGGCCCTTCGCGACATCGTCGAGCTGCTGAGCGAGGCGGATCTCACGGTCGTGGAGAGTGGCTCCGTGGGAGTCGGCGACCTGCACTTCGCCGTCGCCACTACTTCGGTCCGGGAGAAGTCCTTGCCTGACGCCGACGGAGGTTCGCAATCTCCTCGACCTCGGCGCCGACCCGGACTGGGTGGCTGACAACGGTGTTCCGGTGCTTCGGAACGCCTGGAGTGGCGAAGCTGCGATTTCTCCCCCTTACCGGAGCACGATCTCTCCCTCACCCTCCACGACTACCACGTCGTACTTCTCCAGCATCGGCATCAGGACGCCCTCCAATCGATGATCATCTGCCGCCTAGCCGTCGCTGTCCGCCACGCGCGTATCCACCACAATCCAGTTCACTTCCCACGTCTTCCCGCCATCGTCCGAGAACGACTGCTCGAAGCGGCACGAGTCCGGCCCGATCTCCGCGATGACGAACCTGACCAGGATCGCTCGGCCATCCAGCATGTCCTGACCGTAGAACTCGCCGCGCCCATTCCTGAAATCGCCGATCACCGGTGGAGTCAGCGTCCCCGAGCGCCTGTTGGAGAAATTGAGGCTCCACTGCCGCGACTCCGGATTGTAGAGGCGCAGGCTCAGTCCCTCGAAGTGACCCGCCGGACCATCGGCCACGAGCTCCACCAGGTTGGCACCGCCATTCCACACCTTCCGAACGACGGTGGTCCCGTCGTACTCTACCCACTCGTTGGACCCGGTCAGTGGATGCAGACGGCGACGGAGGTGAGTCTTCCAGGTACCGATCTCGAAGTCGAAATCGTGTTGCCCGTCTCGTTCCACGCGCGGTGGTCGATCGCTCGCCGCAGACGTGTCCGGCTTCGATTGCGCGAACCCCTTGACGGGCGCGGCAACGATCAGGGTGCACAACAGGAGATAGATCCGACAATGCATGCGTGCGTTCATCACCGTGTCCTCGCCCTTGGCGGCAGTTCAGCGTTCCCGACGTCACACTCGGCATCCTCTACTCGTACGGGATGCTCCGATGCCTGACAGGAAGGTACCCCGGGGTAACTCCCCGCACCGCCGTCGCCCCAACTCCGTGACCGGCTGCCCCTCACCGCCGCGCTGGCCGCGATCGGAGGGAAGTGGAAGATGATCATCATCTACTGGCTCGCCGAAGAGCCCGCGCACTTCGCGGCGCTGCGAAGGAAGATGCCCGCCTTCTCCCAAGAGTTTGGGGCCGCTCACATCTGGAACGACTCGGCGAATGCGCGACGAGTGCTGCGGCGGCGGACGGGGTCGGCGTCCTGAGAACCGGAAGGCCGGGGGTTCCGAAGGGGTAGCGGAGTCGCGTTCGGCACAGTTCATATCGACGTTCGATATGACGCCATGCAACGGCTCGTATCGAACGCAAACGGGTCGGGTCGTACGATGTGAGTATCTCGCCGGCGCTGACGATCAGCGCCGGCGAGATCACGGTCAATCGTGCGCCCTCTGAGCCGAGCCTAGCGCAGCCGCGGCCGCCGACAGACCGAGTCCCAGGAGCGCGAACCACGCACCGCGTGTCGCGCCCTCCCGCGTGCTGCTCACCACCTCTCCAGCACTCTCCTGGACGGTGTCCATCATGGAGCGCGCAGCGCTGTCCACGCGCTGTGCGGTGCGGCCACCCTGCGCGGCGGCACCCGCCGTAACGGCCGCGCCGCTAGAGGCGAGTTGCACGGCTCCGCCGAGGATCGAGCTCACTCCGCTCGCAAGGAGATAGACCGCGAGAATGGTCGACAGCCCCCACATGAGGATACCGTGCAGCGCGCCATCCCCGCGCGTGAGCACTCCCGCGAGGTGCCCCGTCACGAGTCCGCCTACGTAGAGCGAGATCAGTACGGAGAGAATCAGCCAGATCGCCGCCCCGATCCCCAGTCCACGTCCCGCTCCGTCATCCAGCGTCGTCAGACCGATCGCGGCGCCGAGGAGTGTGAGCACGGCCTGCAACGCCAGGGCGACTACCAGGCCGGCGAACACGGCACCCCAGCGCACGCGGAACGCCGGACGTTCGATGACCCCCTCCGTCATCCCCCGCCGCGTGACATCGATCTCCGCCATAAGAGCCTCCGGAAACAGAAGCCGTGACAACGCACGACGCGTCACCCGCTCGACGGTCTGTGCGGTGGTCACTGTTCGTCTGTTTTGGCGGCAATTAGCTCGCCAGCCATGTGCCGTGGGGGAGGTCCGGTCGACCGTCGGCGTCACCATTTCCCCGTCATCGCCGTGTCCGCCAGCGCACGCCCGACTTCACCGAATGGGCGACGTGCCGGCCCGGTCGTTCCCTTGACAGGCAAGTACACACTTGCATATTGGGGATGCGATGGCCGACGTCTATGAAGCGCTCGCTGCACACGCGCGCCGTGCGATCCTGGACGAGCTGCGGGAGCGGAACGGGCAGACGCTCTTCGAGATTTGCGCCCGGCTCACGATGAAGCACGGACTCGGTCTGTCGCGGCAGGCAATCTCGCAACACCTCGACGTGCTCGAGGGTGCGGGGCTCGTGCACACACGCAGAGAAGGACGCTACAAGTTCCACCACCTCGACACGGGCCCGCTCCGGGCCATTGTCGAGCGGTGGCCACTTCCCAAGGGAAAGGAGAATCGCTGATGGCGCTGCGGATCAACCTGACGAGCGTGATGGTGGACGACCAGCGGAAAGCGCTGGATTTCTACACGAACGTGCTGGGTTTCGTGAAGAAGACGGAAATCCCGATGGGGGAGGTGAGCTGGCTGACGGTCGTGTCACCGCACACCCCTGATGGGGTGGAGCTGGTGCTGGAGCCGGACTCTCACCCGGCGGCAGGTCCGTTCAAGAGGGCGCTCGTGGAGGATGGAATTCCCTTCACCTCGTTCGCCGTGGACGACGTGACGGCGGAATACGATCGCCTGCGCGCGGCGGGTGTGCGCTTCACGCAGGAGCCGACAGACCTGGGCCCAGTGACGGTCGCGATCTTCGACGACACCTGTGGGAACCTGATCCAGATCGCCAGTCAGGGCTGACGGCGAGTACCCGGCGGGCGGGATCAGCTCCGTGA
>DATCXR010000269.1:0-16590 GCA_036565685.1 Gemmatimonadaceae bacterium | reverse complement strand
CCCCAGCCGTGACTATCACAGCCACCGGCGGATCGATCGCCTCCCCGACCGCCCTCGCCTTCGACGAAGACGGAAACCTCTGGGTGGCGAACGACACCCCGGTAGGCGTCGACAACATCCTGGTCTCCTTCACCCCCGCTCAGCTCGCGTCGAGCGGCTCCCCCACGCCCAGCGTCACGATCAGCGCCAGCGGCAACCCGCACCCGTCCGGTCTCGCCTTCGACGAGAGCGGCAGCCTCTGGGTGTCTCTGAACGCCGCCAACTCGATCGTGAAGTACTCCGCCGACCAGCTCGTCTCGAGTGGCACGCCCACTCCCGCCGTCTCCATCACCCCGGCCGCCGGTGGCACGATGAACGCCCCCAGCGCCCTCGTCTTCGATCCGCACGCGGAGGGATTGCCCATCAGGTGAGAGGAAGCAGGAAGCAGTGAGAACCTGAGGGTTCAGGGTGCAGGGTTCAGGGTTCAGGTACTGCCCGGCGATCGGAATCTCGAACGCGAGGCAATTCCTGAACCCTGCCCCCTGAACCGTGAACCCTCATACCGTTCACTGCTTTCTGCTTCCTCGCATTTCCCCCTCCCTTGCTCCCCCCTCCATCCCCATGTACATTCAGAGGTTATGCTGTCCTACGATATTCGGGAGCTGGAGCGGCACGCGGTTCAGGTCGATGGGGAGCTCGCGACCGCTGACCCGATCTGGGGGGACGACGACACGAGACCGGCTGCGCCCATCCGCGTTACGGGCCGCCTCTCGAATGCAGGGAGCGGACGGTACTACTGGAGTGGCCGGATCGAAGGGATCGCCGAACTGGAATGCCGGCGGTGCCTCACGGATCTGTCGGTCGACGTCGGCGAAGACGTGAACGCGATCTTCGTCGAGGCCGGCGATGACGTGAGCTCGGACCCAGACATCTACACACTCCCGCCGAACGCCGAGAAGATCGACCTACGTCCCGCGGTGCGCGACCAGTGGCTGCTCAGCGCGCCGAGATTTGCACTCTGCAGGGAAGAGTGCAAGGGGCTCTGCCCGAAGTGCGGCGCCGACCTCAACGAGGGACCGTGCGACTGCGCGGCGGTGACCGAAACTGACAGTCGCTGGGATGCGCTGCGAGTGGCGCGACCATCATCCGATTAGAGATTCACTTCACAATTTCCTACTGACCTCCAATGGCCGTTCCGAAGCGCCGCACATCCAAGCGGAAGAAGCGCGCCCGCAACACTCACAAGAAGGCTCCGGCGATCGCGCTGCAAGAGTGCCCGCGCTGCCGGAGCATGAAGCGCCCGCATCGCGTCTGCGAGGAGTGCGGGTATTACGCCGGTGAGCAGCGGGTCGTAGCCAGGGAAGCCTGAATTGGCGCGCATCGCGCTGGACGCCATGGGGGGCGATCTGGCTCCCCATGCACCGATTGCGGGAGCCCTCATGGCGCTCTCCGAGATCGATCCCCAACACTTCATCCAGCTCGTGGGCAGGAGCGAGACGATCGAGGCAGAGCTCGACCGTCAGCTCGCGGCGCATGCCGCGCCACGCCAGGTGCGCGACCGACTCGTGATCGTGGAGGCGCCGCAGGTGATCGAGATGTCGGATCGCCCCAGCGCCGCCGTCCGCGGAAAGCCGAACAGCTCCATGGTGGTCGGCCTCAAGCTGCACGCCAGCGGCGAGGCCGACGGCTTCATCTCGGCCGGTAACACCGGCGCGCAGATGGCCGCCTCCGTGGTACTCCTCAAGCTGCACGACGGCCTCACGCGCCCCGCCATCGCCACGCTATTCCCCACCGCGCGTGAGCCCGTGGTCGTGCTCGACGCGGGCGCGAACGTGGACTGCGACGCCATGGAGCTCATGCAGTTCGCGCGACTCGGTTCGGTGTACGCCGAGGATATCCTCGGTCGAGCCGATCCGGTGATCGGACTCCTCAGCATCGGCGAGGAACCGGAGAAGGGGAACTCGGCGGTGAAGGAAGCGCACAAGCTCCTCGCGGCCGCGGACCTGAACTTCATCGGCAACGTCGAGGGACGCGACATCCTCACCGGCGGTGGCCCCCACGGTCAGGTCGATGTCTTCGTGTGCGACGGATTCGTTGGCAACGTGCTCCTCAAGTTCTACGAGTCCGTGCCGGAGATGATCTTCGGTATGATGCGTCGCAACGGGGTCACCCAGGAGCTCCTGGACCAGACCTTCAAGGGCTTCGACTACTCGGACTACGGTGGCGCGCCTCTCCTGGGCGTGAAGGGAGTGAGCATAATCTCGCACGGCAGCTCATCGCCGCGCGCCATCAAGAACGCGATCGGTGTCGCGCTTCGCGCCATCGAGAGTGACATGGTAGATCACATCGGGCGCCGTCTGACAAACTGCACGGTGGGTGGAGAATGAAGAAACCTGTAGCGCAACTCGGTGGCGTGGCGCACTCGGTGCCCGAACGGGTGGTGACCAACCACGAGTTCAAGGCGATGGGCCTCGACACGTCGCACGAGTGGATCATGCCGCGGACGGGCATCTGCGTTCGCCGGATCGCGTCCCAGGGCGAGAGCACCTGCAGCATGGGCGCGGAAGCGTCGCGCATCGCCCTCGAGCGTTCTTCGCTCTCAGCCGACGACGTGGATGTCATCATTCTCAGCACCGCCACTCCGGACCGGCTCCTGCCCGCGACCGCGGTCGACGTGCAGGCCGCGCTCGGAGCGAAGAGGGCAGCAGCCTTCGACCTGGGCGCTGCCTGCTCCGGCTGGCTCTACGGTCTCACGGTGGGCGAAGGACTCATAGCATCGGGGAGCGCAGAGAACGTCCTGGTGGTGAGTTCGGAGAAGATGAGCTCCATCGTCGACTGGACCGACCGCTCCACCTGCGTGCTCTTCGGCGACGGCGCCGGAGCGACGGTGCTCAGCCGCGCGACCAACGGCGCCGGGATACTCTCCAGCTACCTGGGGAGCGACGGCACGCTCGCGGAGCTGCTCTACAGGCCCAGTGGCGGCGCTTCGGTACCCATGTCGCCCGAGGTGCTGGCGGACCGCTCGTGGCTCGTGAAGATGGCTGGTCGCGAGGTATTCAAGCACGCGGTGCACACGATGTCCGATGCCGTGGATCAGGCGCTGGCCCGCGCGGAGCTCGACGCCGACGACATCGACCTCCTCGTTCCGCATCAGGCCAACATCCGCATCATCGAAGCGACCGCGAAGCACGCGGGGATCACGATGGACAAGGTGTTCGTGAACATAGACCGCTACGGGAACACGTCGTCGGCATCGATCCCCATCTCGCTCGACGAGGCGATAGAGCAGGGGCGCATCACGGAGGGCACCACGGTCCTGATGGTGGCGTTCGGCGCCGGCCTGACCTGGGCTTCGATGATCGTACGCTTCTGATTCGAACCGCACGAACATGAACGTCATCCTGCTTTTCCCCGGCCAGGGTTCGCAGCGGCCGGGGATGGGGAAAGACCTCGCGGAAGTCTATCCGGCGGCACGCGGCGTCTTCGACGAGGCGGATCGGGCCCTCGGATTCTCGCTCTCGTCGCTCTGCTTCGACGGTCCGGAGAGCGAGCTCACCTCCACGCAGAACGCGCAGCCGGCGCTCCTCGCGCACGGCGCCGCGGCGTGGGCCGTGGTGCGTGAGCGGGTCGCCTCCAGCGTGAGCGCGGCAGCCGGACACTCGCTCGGCGAGTTCACCGCGTATCACGCGGCGGGCACTTTCCCCCTGGGTGACGCGCTGAATGTCGTGCGCAGGCGCGGTGAGCTCATGTACGAGTCCGGAGCGGAGCGCCCGGGCGCGATGGCGGCCATCCTGGGGCTCGACGAGAAGCTGGTGGAGAAGGCGTGCCGCGAGGCGAGCGAGTCCACCGGAGTGGTGGTCCCCGCCAACTACAACACGCCCGAGCAGATCGTCATTTCTGGAGAGGTGGCCGCGGTGGAGCAGGCGATGACACTCGCTCGCCAGGCGGGCGCAAGACGCGCGATCCGACTGAAGGTGAGCGGCGCGTTTCACTCGCCGCTCATGGACGTGGCCCGCGGCGGTCTGGCGCGTGCGCTGGAGAGGACCGAAGCGAAGGACCCCGCGTTCCCCGTATACTCGAATGTGAGCGCCGAACCGGTGCGCGACGCCGCCACGGCGTGCGACTTGCTCGTCAGCCAGCTCACATCGCCGGTCTGCTGGACGGCGCTCGTGCGCCGTATGGTGAGCGACATCCTACAACCGATCTTCCTCGAGTTGGGGCCAGGCTCGGTGCTCGCGAACCTGGTGCAGCGCATCTTGCCGGGCACGGAGGTCATGGGCTGCGGGACGGTCGAGGAAGTGGAACGAGTACTTCAACGCTTCGAGTGATGCGGATCGATCTCACGGGAAGGGTAGCGCTGGTGACGGGCGGCACACGCGGGATCGGGCGAGAGATCGCGTCCACGCTCGCCGCCTGTGGGGCACGCGTGGCAGTGGTAGGGAGAGATGCGGCGCGCGCCGAGGAGGCCGCGCACGCGCTCTCCGAGGCATCGGGCGGCACCGCAGGCGCCGCCGGTGAGGTACGCGGGTACGTGGCCGATATCGCCGACACTTCCACGATCACCCAGGTGGTCGGCAGCGTACAGGAGGAAATGGGCTCGCTCGATATCCTCGTGAACAACGCCGGCGTGACGCGCGACAACATCCTCCTCCGCCTCAAGGACGAGGACTGGGACGCGGTGCTCGACACCAATCTCCGCGGGGCGTTCGCTGCCATCCGCGCCTCGGCACGCTCCATGATGAAACGCCGCTGGGGGAGGATCATCAACATTGCCAGCGTCGTGGGACTCGTGGGGAACGTGGGCCAGGCCAACTACGCGGCCAGCAAGGCCGGGCTGATCGGGCTCACCAAGTCGGTAGCCAAGGAGCTGGCCTCTCGGAATATCCTGGCAAACGCGATCGCGCCTGGATTCATCGAGACCGACATGACCGACGCGATGACCGAGGAAGCGCGTACGCAGCTCTTTTCCCAGATTCCGCTCGGACGCCTCGGGAGCCCGGCGGATGTGGCGTCGCTGGTGGCCTTTCTCGCGTCCGAGCAAGCCGCGTACATCACCGGGCAGGTATTTGTGGTGGACGGCGGGATGGTGATGTAGATTTGGGGCCATCGGCCGCGCCGGAGCGGCCCGTAGCCTGAATTTGAACGGTGCGATCCGAGGGCGGACTCGCACAGCAACATCTGCCAGCACAATCCAACCAACGAGAGGACCACATCCATGGCTGATCTCGACGAGAAGGTCAAGGAAATAATCGCCAAGGAGCTCGGCGTCGAGCGCGACAAACTCACGAACGAAGCCAGCTTCATGGAGGATCTGGGAGCGGACAGCCTGGACACGGTAGAGCTCGTGATGGAATTCGAGAAGGAATTCAACATCGACATCCCCGACGAAGACGCCGAGAAGCTACGCACCGTCGGTGATGCACTCGACTATCTCAAGAGCAAGGTCAAGGAGTGAGCAAGAGAAGGGTCGTCGTCACCGGCCTCGGGGCCATCACGCCAGTCGGCAACGACGTGGCGACGACCTGGCGCGCCCTGTTGGAAGGGAAGTCGGGCGCTGGACCGATCACGAGGTTCGACGCGTCGAACTTCGCCGTGCGGTTCGCATGCGAGGTAAAGGACTTCGATCCTTACCTCTACATGGATCGTAAGGAGGCCAAGCGCGCTGACGCCTTCACGCAGTACGCGGTCGCCGCCGCGGTTCAGGCGATGCGCGATGCCGGCCTCGCCGAGGGAAGCGGCTACGATCCCGACCGCACCGGCGTGATAATCGGCAGCGGCATCGGCGGCCTGCAGACCTTCGAGGAGCAACACGATACCTACCGCGAACGCGGACCGAGCAAGATCTCGCCGTTCTTCATCCCGATGTTCATCTCCGACATCGCGGCGGGGATCGTCTCGATGCAGTTCCAGGCGAAGGGGCCCAACTACGCCACCGTCTCGGCGTGCGCCACCAGCGCGCACGCGATCGGCGACGCATTCCGCACCATCCAGTACGGCGATGCGGAGGTCATGATCTCGGGCGGCGCGGAGGCCACGGTGACCGAGATGGCGATCGGTGGCTTCGCCAACATGCGTGCACTCTCGGAGCGCAACGACGAGCCGCTCACCGCCTCGCGTCCCTTCGACGCGACGCGTGATGGGTTCGTGATGGGTGAGGGCTCGTCGGTAGTGATACTCGAGGAGCTCGAGCACGCGAAGGCGCGCGGCGCGCACATCTACGCCGAGGTGGTGGGCTACGGAGCCACGGGCGATGCATATCACCTCACAGCGCCGGCACCCGGCGGCGAGGGCGCCAGGCGCGCGATGCTCCGCGCGATGAACGACGCCGATCTCTCGCCCGAGATGGTGCAGTACGTGAACGCGCACGGCACCTCCACGCCGGCCAATGACCTGAACGAGACTCGCGCGATCAAGGACGCCTTCGGCGAGGCAGTGGGACAGCTGAACGTCAGCTCCACCAAGTCGGCCACCGGCCACATGCTCGGAGCCGCGGGAGCGGTGGAGTTCGTGATCACGGCGCTCGCCGTGCAGGACGGGAAGATCCCGCCCACGATCAACTATCGCACGCCCGATCCCGAGTGCGATCTGAATTACACGCCGAACGTCGCCGTAGAGCGCGAGGTGACCGCCGCCATCTCCAACAGCTTCGGCTTCGGCGGCCACAACGTGGCGCTCGCCCTCAAGCGCTACTCGGAGTGACCGGGTGGCGTGAGCCCATCCGAGCCTGCCCCGCCTGAAACGTACCGCATCGGCCTGGGCTACGATTCGCACCGCTTCGTCCCTGGCGGGCCGCTTCGCATCGGCGGTGTAGACGTCCCCCACGACAGATCGTTGTCCGGTCATTCGGATGGCGATGCGGTGGCGCACGCGATAACCGATGCGGTGCTGGGCGCCGCCGGCGTCGGCGACATCGGGTCGATGTTCCCGGACGACGATCCGGCTAACAGGGGAAGGGACTCGCTCGAGATGCTACGCTTGGCCGTGGAGCAGGTTCGCGCGCGCGGGTGGCGCGTGGGCAATGTGGACGTCACGGTGATTACCGAGGCGCCGCGGATCGGACCGCACCGCGATGCGATGCGCGCCGCGCTCGCGAGAGCGCTCGGCGCGAGCGTGGAGAACATCAGCATCAAGGGGAAGAGCAACGAGGGGATGGGAAGCATAGGAAGCGGCGAAGGACTGGCATGTCTTGCCGTGGTGTCGCTCGCTCGCGCGGCGAGCGCCTGACAGCACGCTGATGTCTGGAGTCCTCGAATGGCTCTCCGGGCTCCCGGCGCCGGCGCTCTATCTGGCGCTGGTCATCACCGCCGCGCTGGAGAATTTCTTCCCGCCGCTCCCCGCCGACACCATAGTGGCCTTCGGAACGTTCCTCGCCGCCCGCGGCGAGGCGACCGCGGTGGGCGCCTTTCTCGCTACATGGACTGGAAACGTGGCCGGCGCGATGGTGGTGTACGCGCTGGGCCGGCGCTATGGCGCCGAGGCCGTGGAACGCAGGATTTTCGCGTACGGCAAGATGGGCGAGAAAGCGGAGAGCCGATTGGAGAAGCTCTATGTGCGCTACGGGATGCTGGCGCTCTTTCTCAGTCGCTTCCTCCCCGGCGTCCGCGCGCTGGTGCCGCCCTTCGCGGGCGCGATGAAGATGCCCGCGATTCCCGTACTCATGGCGATCGCCGTTGCGTCCGGGATCTGGTACGGCACCGTTACCGTGGCCGCCTATCACGTCGGATCGGACTGGGATGCCCTCCGCGCGCGGCTCATGGAGGTGTCGCGTACCACCACGCTGGTGGCGGGCACGGTTCTCACATTGATAGCGGTCGGGTGGTTCATCTACCGCGCGCGGCGCAAGCGATGACGCCGGACGAGATATCCCGCGATTTCCTCCTCGAGCGCTTTCACGACTTCCTCGCGCTCGAACAGGGTTCCGCGCGCTCCACGAGCGAAGCGTACGGCCGCGATCTCGCCCGCTTCGCCGTCTACACGCGCGCGAAGGGAATCGGCGCGCCCACGGGCGTGACGCCGCAGCATCTCAGGCGGTATCTGTATCATCTCAAGGACCTCGGCCTCGCCCCTTCGTCCATCAGGCGCAACATCTCGTCGCTGCGCACGTACTACCGGTTCCTTATGGGCGACGGCATGGTGGTGCAGGATCCCACCGAGCGGATCGATACGCCGGCGCGCTGGCGCACTCTCCCGGAAGTCCTGACCGTTCCCGAAGTGGAGCGGCTCCTCGCCGCGCCGACCATGGACGATCCGCTCTACTTTCGAGACCGCGCGCTACTGGAGCTGGGCTACGGCGCGGGGTTGCGCGTATCCGAGTGGATCACTATCGGAACGCGCGATGCGCTGCTCGACGACGCCCTCGTGCGCGTGTTCGGCAAGGGAAGCAAGGAGCGCCTGGTACCCATAGGTCGCAGCGCCATCACCGCGCTTGCCGTGTACCTCCGCGAGCTGCGCCCCCGTCTAGAGAAGGGCGCCGGGAAGGGCGCGCTCTTCCTGAATGCTCGCGGCGACCCGCTCACGCGGATGGGCGCCTGGAAGATCCTGCGCAAATACGTGGAGCGCGCAGCCATCCAGAAACATGTCACCCCACACACTCTCCGCCACACCTTTGCGACGCACCTGCTGGAAGGCGGCGCCGACCTCCGAGCGGTCCAGGAAATGCTTGGCCACGTCGACATATCGACCACCCAGATCTACACCCACGTTGACCGGGAGTACCTTCGAGAGGTGCACAGGCAGTATCATCCGAGGGGATGAGGGGGAGGAAAAGGAAACAGGAAACAGGAAACAGGAAACAGGGAACAGGTACCGGCTCGTGGAGAGAAGGCCCTCACCCCCGAGGCAGTTCCTGTTTCCTGTTTCCTGCTTCCTGCTTCCTGCTTCCACTCTACCTTTACACCAATCTCTCCTTACCCCCCATGATTCTCATAATCGACAACTACGACTCCTTCACCTACAACCTCGTTCAGTATCTCGGTGAGCTCGGGGCCGAGCCGGTGGTGAGGAGGAATGACGAGGTGACGGTGGAGGAGATAGGGGAGATGCGGCCGCGGGCGTTGGTGCTGTCGCCGGGGCCGTGCACGCCGCGCGAGGCGGGAGTGACGGTGCCTGTCGTGCAGCGGTGGGGAGCGGAGATCCCGATACTCGGGGTTTGCCTCGGGCATCAGGCGATAGGCGAGGCGTACGGGGGGAAGGTCGTTCGGGCAGGGAGAGTGATGCACGGGAAGACATCGCGAATCGCGCACGACGGCGCGGGACTGTTCGAGGGACTGCCGTCGCCGCTCGAGGTTATGCGCTACCACTCGCTCGTGGTCGAGCTCGACTCGCTCCCGCGCGAGCTGCAAGTGCTCGCCACGTCGCGCGACGATCCCTCCGAGATTCAGGCGATGCGACACGAGAGCCACCCGGTGTGGGGAGTGCAGTTCCATCCGGAGTCGATCATGACCCCGGAGGGGAAAGGGATCCTGCGCAACTTCCTCTCGCTCGCCGGATGCTGAGCCGCGGCGAGCACCGCGCGCGACACCGTCGCTCGGCGCCGGCCGTCAGCGCACGAAGCAGCTCCACGATCTCTTCCCGCACGCTACGCTCGATAGCCGGCACGCTGCTCCTGTTCGTTGCTATCGCAGCACCCGGCTCGCTCGACGCGCAGGCGCCGAGTCGCGTGTACGTGCGCCACGCCGGGCCCGGCGAGCCGGGTGAGATCCTGAGCGCGGCGCTCGAGCGTCCGTATGTGATCGTGCACGAGCGCTGGAACACGCGCCTCTTTCGCGACTCCGTCTACGATCGCACCGTCGTGGTGCTCGGCTCGGATGCCAGCGTGGCGAGCACGGTGCACGGTGATCTCATCGTGGTGGGCGGCGACATCTACCTGCGTCCCGGTGCTCGCGTCGACGGACGCGCGATCGCGTACGGCGGCGGCGTGTACGACTCGGAGCAGGCCGTAGTGCAGGGCGGCCGCTTCTCGTACTGGGACACGCGCTACGACATCACTCGCACCGATAGCGCTGTCGTGCTGGATTATCGGCCGCCGTCGCTGCTGGAAGAGACGCAGTTCGCCTCGCTGCCATTGTTCTACGGGCTTCGGATCCCCAACTACACGCGCGTGGACGGCCTGTCGCTCCCGTGGGGACCTCGCTTCATGCTCAGCTGGGGCCACGGAAGCTCGTTGCAGGTGGATCCTACCGTCACCTACCGCTCGGACATCGGCGCCTTCGATCCGGCGCTCACCGCCGCCGCCACTTTCTATCCGGGATGGAGTGCGCGGCTCCACGCGGGGCGAGGCACCTTTACCAATGACGACTGGATCGAGCCCGATCTGATCAACTCGGTCAAAGTGCTGGTGAACGGCCGTGACTACCGCAACTACTGGCGCGCGGACCGCTTCGAGGGACGCCTGGCGCGCACCTTCACCGGTGACAAGGGTCAGCTCACGCTCTGGGGTGGAGCACGAACGGAGCGTGATTGGTCGATAACGGCCGGAGGGCCGTGGAGTGTTCGAGGTCGCAGGGTGGGCGACGGGATGATCCGGCCCAACCCGGCCATCGAGCGCGGCCGACTCTCCAGTGCGCTCGCCGGGATCGGCGGCTCACTCTCGCTCCCCGAGCTGGCCTTCGCCGCGGCGGTGCAGGTGGAGCGCCCCTTCGACGCGCCCCGCGACGAGAGCTTCACGCAGGCCACTATCGACGCCGGAATTCGCTTCGCCACGTTCGCCTCGCAGAGCCTCGAGGTGCACTCGCACGCTGTGCTCACTGCGGGCGACACCGCGCCGCCTCAGCGCTTCTCCTACCTCGGCGGCAGCGGCACTCTCCCCACCTTCTCGGTGCTCCAGTTCGGCGGCGAACAGCTCCTCTTCGTCGAGAGCGCGTACAACATCCCCGTCACGGCGCTGCAGGTGCCTATCCTCGGCCCGCCGGTCGTCTCGCTGCGGCACGCCATCGGTGCGGCCGGGGTGGGGAACATGCCGAAGTTCGAACAGAACCTCATCGCGCGCGTAGCGCTCGGCATCGTCTTCGCCCAGTACGCCATAGATCCCGCCACCCGGGACGACGCGTTCTCCGTTGGGCTGTCGTCGCCGATCATCCACTAGATCGGGCGGTTTGATTTCGCCGGTCCCGCGCGCTATATTCAATGGCGTGAATCTTGCAATATTAAGCCTGTTCCGCGCCGCACCGTGACTACGCTCGCGGTGATTCCCGCCCGGCTCGGAGCCACCCGGCTCCCGCGCAAACCGCTGCGCCTCCTCGCCGGAGTTCCCCTCGTCATCCGCGTCTGGGAGCGCGTATCAGCGCTCGGCGTGGCCGAGCGCTGTGTCATCGCTACCGATCACTCCGACATCGCCGACGCCGCGCGCGCAGCCGGGGCGGATTTCGCGCTCACCGATCCACGGCACCCCTCGGGCACCGATCGCGTCGCCGAAGTTGTGGCTCGCCCCGAGTTCCACGCTTTCGATTCGATCCTCAACGTTCAGGGCGATGAGCCCTTCGTGAGCGCGGAAGCGCTGCGCGGGGCAGTGGAGCTCGTCGAGCGCGGACGCTTCCCACTCGCCACGGCGGCGATTCCCGCGAGCACCGGCATCCTCCGCGCGCCCGACGTCGTGAAGGTAGTACGTGCCGACGATGGGCGCGCATTGTATTTTTCGCGGGCACCGATTCCGTTCCTGCGCGACGAGGCCGACTCCGGTCTCCTGCCGGAGCTCGTGCTTCAGCACCTCGGTGTCTACGCCTATACGCGCGATGCTCTGGCGAAGTGGGTGGCGCTCCCACCGCACCCGCTGGAGCGGGTAGAACGCCTCGAGCAACTCCGGCCGCTCGCGGCCGGGATTCCGATGGGAGTGGCGCGGCTCTCCGAAGCGACGGAGAACGTCCGCGGCATAGACACCGAGGACGATCTCGAACAGGCAAACGAACGCTGGTCTAACCTTACTGCGGGATGGTCTTGATGCCGACGAGTGGAATGGCGAGCGCGATCCAGAAAACCACGAAATACGTCTTCATCACCGGCGGCGTCGTATCGTCGCTGGGGAAGGGGATCGCTGCAGCGTCGCTCGGACGCCTGCTCGTGGAGCACGGGCTGCGCGTCAACATGATGAAGTTCGATCCGTACATCAACGTCGATCCGGGGACGATGTCGCCCTTCCAGCACGGCGAGGTGTTCGTCACCGATGACGGCGCGGAAACGGATCTCGATCTCGGCCACTACGAGCGCTTCATCGATCGCGCACTCTCGCAGTCCAACAACGTCACCACGGGCCGCATCTATCTGAACGTCATAAGCAAGGAGCGGCGCGGCGAGTACCTCGGCTCCACGGTCCAGGTGATCCCGCACATCACCGATGAGATCAAGTCGTCCATCAAGCGCATAGCGCCCGAGAACGACGTCGTCATCGTGGAGATCGGCGGGACGGTCGGTGACATCGAGTCGCTCCCGTTCCTCGAGGCGATCCGTCAGTTCCGTCACGAGGTGGGACGCGAGAACGCCATGTTCATCCACCTCACGCTCGTCCCGTTCATCACGGCGGCTGGGGAGGTGAAGACCAAGCCCACGCAGCACTCCGTACGGGATCTGATGGAGATCGGAATCCAGCCCGATGTTCTCATCTGCCGCACCGAGCGACCGCTCTCGGAGGACGTCAAGCGCAAGATCGCTCTCTTCTGTAACGTGGACTTCGGCTCGGTGATCGAGAGCCGCGATGTCCCCACGATCTACCAGATCCCGCTCGCCTTCCACGACCAGGGACTCGACGCGCGAGTTTCGGAGCGCCTCCAGATCAACGGCCGCGAGCCCGACCTTTCCACCTGGGCCGAGATGGTGGCGCGCATCAGCGGGCCGCGTGAGCGCGTGCGGATCGCGGTGGTGGGGAAGTACACGGAGCTCGTGGACAGCTACAAGAGCGTGCACGAGGCGCTCATCCACGGCGGCATCGCGAACGATGTGGGCGTGGACATACAGTGGACCTCGAGCGATCTCTTCACCTCGGCCGAGCGCACGGCCGAGCTTCTGCGCGACGTGAATGGGCTGCTCGTACCGGGCGGCTTCGGCGTACGCGGAGTGGAGGGAATGGTCGAGGCGATCCACTACGCGCGCGAGAAGGGGCTCCCGTTCTTCGGCATCTGCCTCGGTATGCAGGTGGCAGCCGTGGAGTTCGCGCGTTACAAGTGCGGGCTCGACGACAGTCACTCCAGCGAGTTCGCGCCTGATTGCGCCAACCCGGTGATCTCGCTCATGGAGTCGCAGCAACACGTGACGGACATGGGCGGCACGATGCGCCTGGGCGCATACCCCTGCCGCATCAAGCCGGGCTCGCTCGTGGCGGAGGCGTACGGCGTGCTCGAGATCAGCGAGCGGCACCGCCACCGTTACGAATTCTCGAACCCGTACCGAGAGATCTTCGAGAAGAATGGGGTCCGATTCAGCGGGCTCTCGCCCGATGGAGCTCTCGTGGAGATCATGGAGATTCCCGACCACCCCTGGTTCGTCGGATGTCAGTTCCACCCGGAGCTCAAGTCGCGACCGACGCGGCCGCACCCGCTCTTCGCCGGCTTCATCGGCGCGTCCCAGCGCGCGAAGAGGGCGCGCATTGAGCCCGAGCGGAGCGTGGTGCCCGTCACTTCGGCGAGCTCCACGTGATCGACGCGTTCCGCGCCGAGAAGCTCTTTCTCATCGCCGGCCCCTGCGTGGTGGAGGACGACGATCTGAACTTTCGCGTCGCCGATGCCCTCGCGCGCCTGGCGGAGTGCGTCCCCGGAGGGATCATCTACAAGTCCAGCTTCGACAAGGCGAACCGCTCGAACGTGAACGCGCATCGCGGACCCGGCATGGACGAGGGACTGGGGGCACTCGAGCGCGTTCGTGCGCGATCGGGACTCCCCGTGCTCACCGATGTTCACCTCCCCGAGCAGTGCGCGGCCGCCGCGAGCGTGGTGGATTTCCTCCAGATTCCCGCCTTTCTCTGCAGGCAGACCGATCTCCTGCTCGCGGCCGGCGCGACCGGGAAGCCGGTGAACATCAAGAAGGGGCAGTGGATGGAGCCGGAGGCGATGCGCGGCGCGGTGGCCAAGGTGCGCGAGGCATCACCCTCGGACGCGGGTGCTGGCAGCGACGGCCGCGTCGCTGTGACCGAGCGCGGAACTTTCTTTGGCTACGGCGACCTCACCGTGGACATGCGCTCCTTCGCTCGCATGCGCGCGGCCTGCGCGGCCCCCGTGATCTTCGACGGTACGCACAGCGTGCAGCGCCCGGGACGCGGCGAGGGCGGCGCGAGCGGCGGAGCGCGCGAGTTCATCCCCTCGCTGACACTGGCCGCCCTCGCCGCCGGTGCCGATGGTCTCTTCCTCGAGACGCACCCCGATCCCGACCACGCGCCGAGCGACGGCCCGAACATGATCCCGCTCGATGAGCTCCCCGCGCTCGTGGAGCGCGCGGTCGAGGTGTGGAGCGTATGTCGCGGATGATAGATCCAAAGCTCGCGCGGAGCATCCGCCTCGTGGGTCTCGATGTGGATGGCGTGCTCACCGACGGCGGCATCTACCTGGGCGACGTGGGCGGCACCTCCATGGAGTTCAAGCGCTACGAGATCCAGGACGGCATAGCCGTGCACTTTCTCCGCGAGGCGGGGATCCGCGTGGCGATAGTCACCGGGCGCGTTTCCGAGAGCGTGCGCATCCGCGCCGCGGAGCTCGAGGTGGACGACCTCGCACAGGACGCGCAGGCGCGGAAGCTCCCTGCATTCAGGAGGATCCTCGAGCGGCACGACATCCTTCCCGAGGAGACCGCGTTCGTCGGCGACGACTTCCCCGACATGGCCATCTTGCGGACCGTGGGTCTCCCGGTCGCGGTAGGCAACGCTGTGCCCGAGATCCGGAAGGTCTGCAAGCTGCAGCTCGAGCGGCACGGCGGACGCGGCGCAGTCCGCGAGTTCACGGAGCTCCTTCTCAAGACGCGCGGCGAGTGGAACGAAGTGGTGGAGCGCTACGTCGCTACGCGATCGGGTGTACCGCTGGAGGTGCTCCGGTGAGCGACGCCGGGACCCTCGTGGAGCTCGGCCGGCGCGTCATCCGGCTCGAGCGTGACGCGCTGGAGCAGATGGAGTGCCGGCTCGACGAGTCGTTCGCGCGCGCCGTGGAGATGATCGCCACGGCTGGCGGCCGCGTGATAGTGGCGGGACTCGGGAAGTCGGGGCTGGTGGGGCGGAAGATCGCCGCCACGCTCACCTCTACCGGAACGCCGGCTACCTTCCTCCACCCCGTGGACAGCATCCACGGCGACCTCGGAATCGTGGGTCCGTCGGACGTCGCGATACTCCTCTCCAAGAGCGGGGAGACGAGCGAGTTGTTTCCTCTCCTGGAGCAGTTGCGTCGTCTTGGTGTACAGATTGTAGCCATCACCGGGGCACGCGACTCGACGCTGGCGAGACACGCCGACGCGGTGCTCGACACCTTCGTGGACGAGGAGGCGTGCCCCTTCGACCTCGTCCCCACGAGCAGCACCACCGCGGCGCTCGCGATGGGCGATGCCCTCGCGGTGACGTTGGTAGAGCGGAAGGGGTTCAGGCCCGAGGACTTCGCCCGGCTGCACCCGGGCGGATCGCTCGGAAAGAAGCTGCTCACCCGGGTGCGCGATGTGATGGTGACGGAGGTTCTCCCGACGCTCACTCCGGGCGCGACGATGCGCGAAGCGGTGGTGCTCCTGGCCGAACGGCGCGGTACGGTCGCGATATTGGATGGCGAGCATCGCGTCCTCGGCGTGGTGACGGCAGGCGACCTGACGCGACTGATGGAAAAGGTGGACGACGTGTTCACAGTGAAGGTGGAGACGGTGATGAATCGCTCCCCGAAGCTCGCGCATCTGGATGAGTTGGGGAGCGCCGTGGTATACCGGATGGAACACTTCAAGGTGATGGCGATGCCGGTACTGGACGACGACCAGCGGATGGTGGGTATCATCCACCTGCACGACCTCATGCGCGCGGGTGCGGCATGAAGGCGTGGTGGATCGTGTTCGCGGCCGTCGCGGTGCTTGCGTGCAGCAGCGGCACCGAGCCGCGTGTCACCGCCGCGAACCCGCTGGCGGATTCCGCGGATCAGGTGATGTTCGGGGTCAGCACCATGATCACCGATCGCGGCGTGCTGCGCGCTCAGCTCTCGGCCGACACGGGCTACTTCTTCGATGGCAACTCGCGCATCGAGGTCCGCCACGAGAAGACGATCTTCTACACGAGCACCGGTCAGCCTAACGCGACGCTCACGTCGGTGGAGGGCACGTACAACATGCGCCGCAGCCAGATGGAGGCGCGGAAGAACGTGGTCGTGGTAACCACCGACGGTAAGCGGCTGGAGACGGAGCAGCTCCGCTACGACCAGGCCACGAACCAGATCAGCGGCGACAGCGCGTTCGTGCTCACCGAGCCCACGCGTACGCTCCGCGGAATCGGATTCACATCAGATCCCGACCTCACCAATCTGCACGTGAAGAAGGTGTTGACGGGAAGCGGAACGTTCACCCTCCCGGGCAGCGAGCAGCCATGAAGCGGGGCGGTGTCGTGCGTCCTCTAGTGGCGGCTATCGCGCTCGCGCTGGCGCCGCTGCTGGCGCCGCTGCTGGCGCCGCCGCTGGCGGC
>DATCXR010000252.1:0-2268 GCA_036565685.1 Gemmatimonadaceae bacterium | reverse complement strand
TCTCTCACGCCGCCAACCGAGATGCGGTAGAAGGCGCGACCGATCGATTCGGATATCGCCTCTCCGAGAGACGTCTTCCCCGTACCTGGAGGCCCGACGAAGCAGAGAATCGGCCCGTGCGGGTCACCGCCGCGCAGCTTGAGCACGGCGAGATACTCGAGGATGCGCTCCTTCGCCTCCTTTAGCCCGTAGTGCTTGGCGTCGAGCGCCTCCTGAACCTTGGTGAGCGCGATCTCCTCCTCGCCCGAGCGCGTGGTCCACGGGAGGGCGAGGAGCCAGTCGAGATAAGTGCGAATCACCTGGTACTCGCTCGATGCCGGCGAGAGCATGCGCATCCGCTCGGTCTCGTGCCGCGCTTCCTGCGCCGCCTTTTCCGGGAGACCGACTTCGTCTATGCGCCTGAGGAGGTCCGCCACTTCCTTCTCGCCCGGATCGGTTTCGCCGAGCTCCGCCTGGATCGCGCGCAGCTGCTGGCGGAGATAGAACTCGCGCTGATGCTGCTCGATCTTCACCTCGGTCTGGCGCTTCACATCTTCCATGACGCGGGCGCGCGCGACCTCGCGCTCGAGGCGGCCGAGGACGAAGCGGATGCGCTCTTCGATGTCGAGCCGTTGAACGACTTCGTCCTTGTCGGCGATCCGGAAGTTCATGTTGGTGGCCGCGAGGTCGGCGAAGCGACCGGGGTCGGCCATGTTGATCTTGAGGATCTCTGGAACCTCATCCGGGATGCGGTCCACCATCTCGGCGAGTGACTCGGCCGCCGACACGAGCCGCGACATGAGGTCCTCGCCGCGTACCGGGTCGAGCGCCTTCTCCTTGGCCGGCCTGATGCGCGCGACCGGGTACGGCTCGCGCGAGATGACCTCCTCGACCACGATGCGCCTGAGCCCCTGCAGCGTGATCTGGATCGTGTCGCCCGGCAGGTTGATTCGTTCGTGCACGCGCGCCGCGACACCCACTCTCCCTACCAGCCAGTCGGGGTTGACCGGCTCGTCGTGCTCCCCGCTCGCCACGAGGAGCCCCACGATCAGCCCTGGTTCGTCGTTCGCCCTGATGAGCTCGAGGTTCTCCGGCGCGCCCATCTGCACGGCGATGGTGCCGAGCGGATACACGATCGTCGAGCGCAGCGCCATGATCGGTAGTGTAGGCGGAAGCTCGGACCGGAGGATTTCTTCTTTACGCTGGGTGCGGGACATTACGACGGGGGCCGGGGAGTGGGACGAGGATCGATGGAGAGGTGAAAGGAAACAGGAAACAGGAAACAGGAAACAGGAAACAGCAACTGCCCCGGATTAGATGGCTCTACCGCCAGGAGCAGGTACCTGTTTCCTGTTCCCTGTTCCCTTTCACCCCCGGTACTTCCATCGAATTCTAATCGGACCTAACTTTCACGGCTATGTTTGATGAGCTGAGCGAGAAACTCGACGCAATCTTCACGCGGCTGCGTGGAAGGGGCGTCCTGTCGGAATCCGACATAAAGGAAGGGTTGCGCGAGGTGCGGCGCGTGCTGCTGGAGGCGGATGTCAACTTCCAGCTTACGCGCGAGTTCCTCGAGCGGGTAGAGAAGAAGGCTATCGGGGTTTCGGCGCTTCGGACAGTCTCGCCCGGTCAGCAGCTGGTCAAGATAGTCCACGACGAGCTGGCCACCATGCTCGGCGAGCGGCGCGAGGGGCTCAAGATGAGCACCGTGCCGCCCACGGTCGTGCTGGTGGTGGGCTTGCAGGGGTCGGGTAAGACGACCACCGTCGCGAAGCTAGCTCGCAAGCTCAAGGCCGACGGACGCACGGTGCGCCTGGTGGCGGCCGACATCTACCGCCCCGCGGCCATAGACCAGCTGGCGACGCTCGCCGAGCAGGTCGAGGTCCCGATCTACCTGGATCGCGAGGGGAAGGATGTGGTCAAGATCGCCCGCAAGGGGATCGAGGAGGCCCGTCGTGCCCGCGAGCGCGTGGTGATCGTGGATACCGCCGGCCGCCTGCAGATCGACGAGGAGATGATGTCGGAGCTCGAGCGGCTCAAGGAAGCCGTGCGCCCCGACGAGATCCTCTTCGTAGCCGATGGGATGACCGGCCAGGACGCCGTGCGGATCGCCAAGGGCTTCAACGATGCCCTGGGGATCACGGGCGTCGTGCTCACCAAGATGGACGGCGACGCGCGCGGCGGTGCCGCCCTCTCGATCCACGGCGTCACGGGGAAGCCGATCAAGTTCATCGGTGTCGGCGAGCGGATCGACGCGCTCGAGGATTTCTACCCCGAGCGCATGGCGGG
>DATCXR010000190.1:0-9068 GCA_036565685.1 Gemmatimonadaceae bacterium | reverse complement strand
GGCTCGGCATTCTCGCGCGGTCGAGCCGCTCGGTGCGGTCATGATCCACCGCCTCGGCCATCCGGAGTTCCAGGTCGGTCTCTATCTCGCGAGGGACTACAGTCGACTCCGCGCGGCCGATTCAGCTCACCTCGTCTGGCGCTTGAAGTAGAAGTGCACGGAGCGACCGTCCGTGAAGACGCCCGTGAGCTCCCAGGCGTCGTTGCCCAGCGCGTTCAGCTCGGTCTCGCTGAGCGGCTCCTGCTCCGTCACGCTTCGGCTGAGGTGCTTGTACTCCCACGCGGGCTCCACGTAGACCAGCGGCGGATGGACGTGGACGTTAGGTGGCTCCTGATGTGGTAGGACCTGTTCCAGCAGATTCGACTCGGTTGGCATCGCGCACCTCCTGGCGGAGCGACGTCTCCTTTTCTGCGGTTTTTCATCGACGTCATCTGCATCGATGTCGCCTGCATTCCTCGCGCCGAGTACGCGGGAGAGCGCGCTCGTCGGTGGCAGAGGTAGCCGATCCTGATCGCCCGTCCCGCGATCGAGGATCTCCATTTATTCGGCGCGCAGTACCTCCACCGCGTCCACGCTGACGGCACGTTTCACCGGCCCCGCGCACGCAACGATCGCGACTGCGGTGAGAAGCAGCGGGATGAGCATGAAAGTGACGACGTCGATGCGACCGATCCCGTACAGCATCCGCGAGAGTATCACGGACGCGACCACTCCCGCGCCAAGGCCGATCAGCGCTCCGGCTAGCGCCACGATTCCGGTGTGTCCGACCACGTGGAGCGCCAGCTTGCGCGCCGATGCGCCGAGCGCCAGGCGAATGCCCATCTCACGCGTACGCTGCTCCACCTGGAAGGCGAGCACGCCGTACACGCCGATTGCGGCCAGCAGAAGCCCCGCCGCGGCGAAGATCGCGAAGAGGGCGGTGAGACCTCGCAACGACGCGAGCATGGCATCCACCGCGGTGGCCAGTGGCTCCGCCCCCTGCACGGCCACATCGGGATCCAGGGCACCGGCTATGTGCCGGAGTTGCGCGGTGAGAGCATCGGGCGCGAGCGTCCCGCGGACGTGCACCACCATGCTGCCGGAGTAGCGCTGGGCGAGCGGGAAGAAAGCGAAGGCGCGAGGGGTCCAGCCGGCGAACGACCAGCGACCGTCGCGCACCACGCCCACCACTTCCGCCTCGCCGCCGTACGTCTTCACGCGCCGGCCCACCGGATTCTCACCCGGCCAGAACAGTTTGGCGAGCGCCTCGTTCACCACGACTACCGGCGGTGCACCCGGTCCGTCGGCGGCGGTGAAGCCGCGCCCAGCCACGAACGGAAGCTTCATCATGGAGAAGAAGGCGGTGTCCACGATGTTCTGCGGAACGCCGGGTTCGTAGCGCTGTTCGCGGCCGGACCCCGGTGCGGCCTCCGCATCCCCGTCCACCGTCCTCATGTCGTTTCCCATGGGTGCGCCGCCGAGAAGCGCGGAGCGGGCGAGCGATACACGCTCCACGCCGGGCGTGGCTCGGAGCCGCGCGACGAGCTGCTCGTAAAACGCCCGCCCGCTGTCGCTGTCGTAGCCGATCTGGCCAGGGTCCACCGTGGCGATGATCGTGCGCGATGGGTCGTAGCCGAGCTCCACGGCCATCGTGCGCTCCAGCGATCGAAGAAAGAGTCCGCCGAGCACGAGGAGAAAGACGGCTAGCGCGAGCTGTCCGCCCACGAAGATTGTACGTCCTCGCGCACGCGCACCGCTCGCGCCTCCACCACCGTCGCGCAGGGCGGAGAGGAGCGAGCCCCGCGTTCCCTGAAGCGCCGGAAACATTCCGAAGAGCAGAACCGTGAGCCCGGTGGTGAGCAGCGCGACTCCCAGCACGCGCAGGTCGGGCGCGACCCTCAGCGTCGCATCGGAAGCGAAGGGGATCGACAACCTCTGCGCGAGCTGGCCACTTCCCACGATTCCCAGCAGCACGCCGATCGCGCCGCCGCCGAGTCCGAGCAGCGCGCTCTCCGTGAGGAGCTGCCGCACGAGGCGTCCGCGTCCCGCGCCGATCGCGAGCCGCGTACCGACTTCGCGCCGACGAGCCACGCCGCGCGCCAGCAGCATCCCGGCCACGTTGGCGCTCGCGATGAAGAGTACCAGAAGCGCGGTACCGAAGAGGAGCGTAAGGACGGTTCCCACATCGCGTCTGATGGCGCCGCGGAGGATGCCGGTCATGGCTTCGAGAGTGGCGCCGTGCACGCGCGTCTGCGGCTCGTCTGGCGGAATCTGCCGTGCTACCTCATCTACTCGTGTAGCGGCGCTCGAGATGTCTACGCCTGATCGGAGTCGTCCGAACGGCGCGAGCCACGCCGACATGGACTCGCGCTCCGCGCGATCGCGCACGCCTGCCACCGGAACCCAGACGTCCGAGGCGATTCCGGGCGAGGTGCCCTCGAAACCGATCGGTGCGACGCCCGCGATGGTGAGAAGCTTCCCGTTCAGGTACACCGGCCGGCCGACCACGCTGGAATCGCCGGCCATCTGCGCGCGCCAGAATCGGTAGGAGATGACCACCTGTCGATCGTCGTCGCGAGTGAAGAAGTGCCCGTGCGCCGGCCGGATGCCGAGTACCTCGAAGTAGTTGCCGGATGTCAGCGTGCCGCGTACTGCTACCGCGTTGCCGAGCGCGCGCAGCGAGAGGGAGGTCCACTTCTGGGCCGCGAGCCCCGCGAAGATGTCGGATGTGGCATCGCGGTATCTCACGTAGCGATCGTACGGCAGGTCGGTTCCCTCGAGTCCCTGGGACACGGCCCCCCCGCGATGCTCCGTGATCGCGACCAACCGATCCGGCTCCGGCACGGGCAGGGGGCGGAAGAGCACCGCGTTGGCGAGCGTGAACACCGCTGTGGTGGCGCCGATCCCTACCGCGATAGTGAGCAGCGCCATGATTGCGAAGCCCGGTCGCCTGGCCAGCGTGCGCACGGCGAAGTGGATGTCCTGACGCAGGTCGCCGAGCCACCGCGCGCCGCGGGAATCGCGCATCGCTTCCTTGTGTCGCTCGACGCCACCAAACGTGGCGAGCGCCAGTCGGCGCGCTTCCTCCTTCGACGCTCCCTCGCGCTCGCGCTGCGCCGCTTCCATCTCGAGGTGGAAGCGAAACTCTTCCTCCATGCGCGACTCCGCGGATCGCCGCGAGCGGAGCAGGGCGATGCGCGCGGCGAGTGCTGGGAGCCAGCTCGCAGGATCCATGTTCATGATGGGCTCACGATGGTCGGTTCACGGTGTCTGGATCACCGCTTCGATCGCGGAGGCGAAGCGACGCCAGCTCTCGATCTCCTCACCGAGCGCGCGGCGTCCCGCCGCGGTGAGACGGTAGTAGCGTGCGCGGCGATTGTTCTCGGTCGCCTCCCAACGGCTGGTGATCAGGCCGCTCTTTTCGAGCCGCTGCAGGGCGGGGTAGAGCGAGCCCTGGTTGATCTCGAGAGTGCCGGTGGAGAGCTGCTGCACGCGGTGGCCGATCCCCCACCCGTGCATCGGCGCGAGGGAGAGGGTCTTGAGGACGAGGAGGTCGATCGAGCCGCGCAGAGCATCGGTCTGTGGTCGGAGCATCGAAGCTGGAGGATGTGGTGTGGGCGGACTTCTCTCGATGTCTAGAGAAGGTGCAGCAAGCTTCTGTAGCTGTCAAGAGGAACACGCGGGCGCCCGGCCGCCCGGCTCTCGTCCGCCATCCGACGGCCGCGAACCGCCGCGAACCCACGGTAGCGCCACGCCATGGCGCTTCCCAACGATGTGCCGAGTCACCACGTTCCTGTAACGAGCCCCGCGGAGCCCGCGCTAGCATCGTAGCGCGGGCTCCGCGGGCGAACGCCGTGTCCACCCGAATCGTATGGTATCCCATGCAAAAACTCCTGTACCTCGGCACCGTCGCACTACTCGCGGTAGCAGTACCGTGCAGCCAGGCCCAGCAGACTCGCGATCGCCCCTCCCCACGGCAGCAGACGGATTCCACGAAAGGGAAGCCGCCCTCGCCCGAGGCGTTCAAGGAGGTGGCCGATACGAGCCAGGGTACGGTGACGGTCGAGGGACAGGCGATACCGTACACCGCCATCGCCGGGACGCTGGTGCTCGACCAGGAGGACCTGAACGAGGACGTGACCGACCAGAACGCGCCCAAGGCAAGCATGTTCTACGTGGCGTATTTCAGGAAGGGGAACGCGGGTGAGAAGCGGCCGATCACATTCCTCTACAACGGCGGACCCGGCTCGGCGTCGATGTGGCTGCACATGGGGTCGTTCGGGCCACGGCGCGTGGTGGTGAACGACAGCTCGCACACGCACGCCGCGCCGTACGACCTGGTGAGCAACGAGTACAGCCTGCTCGACGCGAGCGACCTCGTATTCATAGACGCGCCGGGCACCGGCTTCTCGCGCATAAGAGGGAAGGACGCCAACAAGTTCTTCTACGGCGTGGACCAGGACGGGCGTGCCTTCGCCGCGTTCATCACGAAGTTCCTCTCGCATTACGGGCGCTGGAACTCGCCCAAGTATCTCTTCGGCGAGAGCTACGGCACCACGCGCTCGGCCGTACTGGCCAACCTCCTCGGGAACGACTACAACGTGGATCTCAACGGAGTGATCCTCCTCTCGCAGATCCTCTCCTTCACCAACAGCGTGGACAACCCCACCGGGAATCCCGGTGTGGATCAGGCGTATGCGCTGGCACTTCCCACCTACGCCGCCACGGCCTGGTACCACGGGAAGCTCCCCGACGAGCCCGCGCAGCTCCGACCCTTCCTCGATGAGGTGGAGAAGTTCGCGCTGGGCGACTACATGCACGCGCTCGTGCAGGGCGCGGCCATCCCGCAGACCGAGAAGCAGGCGGTAGCGCAGAAGCTGCACGGCTACATCGGTCTGCCGGTGGACTACCTGATGAAGGCCGACCTCCGCGTGACCGGAGGAGAGTTCGAGCACGAGCTGCTGGCCGACAGCGAGACGACCACCGGCCGTCTGGATACGCGCTACAGCGGCCCGAGCATGGACCCTCTGGGGCAGAGCTCGGATTACGACCCGCAATCGGCCGCCATCTCGTCGGCCTACATATCCACCTTCAACGACTACGTGCGCGAGACACTCGGCTTCGGGAAGGATCGCGTGTACCGCCCGTCGGGCAATGTGCGGCCGTGGGACATGTCACACCGCGCGCCGGGCCAGCGCTTCGGTGGCAGGGGCGCGGCCAACGTGATGCCCGATCTCGCCGCCGCGATGAAGCAGAACCCCACCCTGCAGGTGATGCTCAACGCCGGCTACTACGATCTCGCCACGCCGTACTTCGAGGGCGTCTACGAGATGAAGCACCTACCCATGCCCGATGCGCTGCAGAAAAACATCCACTACGCCTTCTACGAGTCGGGCCACATGGTGTACGTGCGCGTGCCGGTCCTGAAGCAGCTGCACGACAACGTGGCGCGGTTCATCGAGGCGACGGACAACCTGGGGAGGTAGAGGGGAGAGGAGAGAGAAAGCAGAAAGCAGAGAGCAGAAAGCAGGAACTGCGAGGAGACAGGAAACAGGAAACAGGTAACTGCCTCGGGGTAGACAGCTCTACAGCAGGGAGCAGGTACCTGTCTCCTGTTTCCTGTCTCCTTTCCCCTCTCTCCTCACCCCCTCGGTAGTTCACTGCTTTCTGCTCTCTGCTCTCTGCTTTCTGCTTTCTCTCACTGCCTCCCTCCCCCCACTATCACGTACGGCACGTTCTTCCTCCGCAACATGTCGTTGAATGCGGTGAGATCCTTCGACTGAAGGGCGTCGAGCGCGGCGAGATTGGTGCCGAGCTCCGTGTGCAGGAGCTGGCGCACCTCCTCGGCCTGATCGGTGGGCTTGAAGTCGCTGCTGCCGATCTGGTCGCCGAGGTAGACGATCTTGTCGATGAGCTTCGAGCCGAAGCGGACGCCGTCCTGGCCGCGACCGGTGAGCCGCAGGTCGACGAAGTTCATCTCGAGGTCGATGTATTTCTGCTGGAGGTCGCGCGCGGCTGTCGTGACCGCGCTGTCGCTCACCGTGCTCTCCAGCGCGGCGAGCTGCGTGCGCGCCGCCTCGATACGGTGCACCGCGTCGGCCGCGGACTCGAGGTCGTCGCGGATGGCGAAGAGGGAGCGCATCTGTGCCGCGACGTCCGCCTCGCTTCCACCGGAGTTGGGATCCTTCAGCACCTCGAGCTTCTGCGTCTGCTCCTGAGCGCCCGCCTCGAGTTTCACGGTGTACGTGCCCGGTGGTGCCAGGATCTCGAGCGTGCCCGTGCCGGGCGCCTCGCGCCCTTCGGGACCCGGGGCGATGTAGTCGGCGTACATCGGCGAGCTCCGGAGCCGCACCTCCGTGGTAGGCGCGTAGCGGAGATCCCAGTAGACGCGGTTGATCCCGACCTCGTTGCTCCCCTTCAGCGTGCGCACGGTATCACCCTGCGCATCCAGGACGGTGAGCTTCACGCCGTTCTTTCCCGATACCGGCGCCTTCAGGTAGTAGTCGAGCGACGCGCCGTACTCGGGATCCTGGCCGGCTGTGGGGTCGTCGTACGTGGTGGACGGCGCCGTGATCGGACGGAAGCGATAGGTAGGGTGCACGGTGAAGAGGTGCGCGTCCTTCGCCAGAACGGCCGGCGTGAGCTCACGGAGCGGCCCGATGTCGTCCATGATCCAGAAGCCGCGACCGTACGTGGAGATCACGAGGTCGTCGAAGTTCTCCTGCACCACTATCCCCGAGACGGGCGCGTGCGGGAGGTCGTTCTGCAGCGGCTGCCAGTGATCGCCGGCATCGAAGGAGACGTAGATCGCGTTCTCGGTCCCGAGGTAGAGCATTCCCTTCCGCTTCGGATCTTCGTAGATGACCCGCGCGTAGCTCAGCATGCTCTTCGGAATCCCGGCGATGATGCTCTTCCACGTCTTCCCGTAGTCGGTGGTTCTGTAGACGAAGGGATCTCGACCATTCATCTGGTGGAAATCCACGGCGATGTACGCGGTCCCCACATCGTAGCGCGATGGCGCGATGCTCCGCACCGAGCCCCAGGGAGGAAGGTCGGGGATGTTCTTCGTGACGTTGGTCCAGCTCTTACCGTCGTCGCGGGTGAGCTGCACCAGTCCATCATTGGTACCAGCCCAGATGAGTCCCTTCTCCACCGGCGACTCGGCGATCGAGTAAACCACGCCAGCGTACTCCACGCCGATGTTGTCGGGCGTGAGTCCGCCCGAGCTCCGCATGCGCGTGGTGTCGTTCAGCGTGAGGTCGGGTGAGATCACCTGCCACGATTGACCGCCGTCCTTCGTGCGGTGCACGTACTGGCTCCCCACGTACACGGGGTTGTGGTCGTGCGGAGAGATCTGGAGCGGCGAGTCCCACACGAAGCGGTACTCGAGCGGCGCGGCCGGGCCGTTCAGCTCGTGCGGCCACACTTCCACGTTGCGAAACTGCCGCCGGTTCTCCTCGAAGCGAACGACGATGCCGCCCACCATTCCCGAGCCGGATGCGGTGGACCAGATGATGTTCGGGTCTACGGGATCGGGGGTGGCCCAGCCACTCTCGCCGCCGCCCACCGAGTGCCACATCCCGCGCGAGATCCCGGCGCCGCGTCCGCGCATCACGCGCGAGTTGGAAGGCCCGCGGTACGACGGCTCGTCCTGTTTGTTGCCGAGCACGTTGTAGGGAATCGCGTTGTCCACGGTCACATGGTAGATCTGTGCGTTGAGGAGGCGCTGGCGGTACCACGTCTTCCCGCGGTTCTGGGTTATCGAGAGCCCCTGGTCGTGCGCCACGATCTGCCGCCCTGCGTTCGTGGGGTCTATCCAGATGTCGTGATGGTCGCCCCCCGGTGCTTCACCGCGCCGGACGGTCTCGATGGTCCTGCCGCCGTCGATCGTCTTGCTGTACGATGCCGTGAGGAAGTACGCCTCATCCGGATCGTCGGGCGCCACGGCCATGCGCGAGTAGTAGTGCGCGCGTCCCATCACATTGCGGTCGCGCGAGACGAGGGTCCAATTCTCACCGCCGTCATCGGTGCGCCAGAGCTGACCGTTCTGCGTGGGCTTGCCGTTCCACGGGATGCCATCGCCCGTCTCGATCATTGCGTACACGCGCTCGGGGTTCGAGGGCGCGATCGCGACCGCCACCTTTCCCACGGGACTCGCCGGGAGCCCATGCCCCTCCAGACGCTTCCACGTCACGCCACCATCGCGCGAGACGAAAAGTCCGCTTCCCGGCCCGCCGCTGGTGCGCCCCCAGGTGTGGATCTCGATCTGCCACATCCCGGCGAAGAGGACGCGCGGGTTCTTCGGGTCCATCGCCAGGTCGGAGCAGCCGGTGTTCTCGTCCACGAAGAGCACCTTCGTCCACGTGGCGCCACCGTCGGTGGTGCGGAACACACCCCGCTCGGGCTGCGGTCCGTACGCGGTGCCGAGCGCGCAGACGAGGACGGTCTTCGCATCGGCGGGGTCGATCACGACTCGGGCTACACGTCCGGTCTTCTCGAGACCCATCAGCTTCCACGTCTTTCCCGCATCCATCGACTTGTACACGCCCTGGCCGATGGAGATGTGCGAGCGGATGTGCGCCTCGCCCGTGCCGGCCCAGACGATGTTCGGATCGGAGCGCGCGATGGCGAGGGAGCCTATCGACTGAACGGGCTCGTCGTCGAAGACCGGATCCCAGTGCGTGCCACCGTCGGTGGTCTTCCATACGCCGCCCGAAGCGGCGCCCACGTAGTAGGTGAGCGGGTCGCCGGGGATGCCGGCGGCCGCCGAGAAGCGGTTGCCTTCGGGGCCGATGGTGCGCCAGTGGAGCGCGGAATACGCTCCCGGCGGGATTGTGGCCGTCCCGGATGCGGATCGAGCCTGGGAGACGGCGAGGGAAGGGACAAGCAGCGCGATCGCGGCTGCCAGCGTCGGGATGCGCGACATGATGACCTCGGGGAGGAGTCGCGGCTATTGTATCCCGCCGCCCCCGAGCGTGTCAAAGCGACGGCGGGGTCAGGTCCGGAATCGTGAATCGATACGGCCGCTACGCAGGCCGTATCGATTCACGATTCCGGACCTGACCCCGCCGTCGCTTTGACACGCTCGG
>DATCXR010000245.1:0-6256 GCA_036565685.1 Gemmatimonadaceae bacterium | reverse complement strand
CTACCGGAACGTGAAGAAGAGCGACCGCCAGGCGATGGTCGCCGACACGCTCGACCGCTTCAACATCGTCGGCAAGAAGGATCTCTATCCCCGCCAGCTCTCCGGCGGCCAGCAGCAGCTAGTCGGCGTCGCCCGCGCGGTGATCGCGAGCCCCAAACTGATCCTAGCCGACGAGCCCACCGGCAATCTCCACTCCAGCCAGGGCGCCGAGATCATGGAGCTCTTCACGAAGCTCAACCAGCAGGGTACGACGATAATCCAGGTCACCCACTCGGACACCAACGCGGCCTACGGGAACCGGATCATCAATCTGAAGGATGGATGGATAGTGTAGGGTGGAGAGAGCAGAAAGCAGAAAGCAGAGAGCAGAAAGCAGAAAGCAGTGAACGGCTCGTGGGGTAACAGCCCTCACCCCCGAGGTAGTTCACTGCTTTCTGCTCTCTGCTTTCTGCTTTCTCTCACTCCCCCGCTACCCCGCCTGCACCCTCCACCCCGCCTCCACCAGCTTCACGAGCGCGCGGGTGCGCTCGCGCTCGCGCTTCGCGAAGAGGGGGTCCTGGGCCGGCGCGCTCTCGACGGTCACGACTCCGTGGGGGTCCATCCGTCCGCGCACTTCGTCAATGACCTCGGGCGCGACGCGCGCGGGCTGATCGCCACAGTGCACCACGTACAGAACGCCGAGCGTGCTCCGCATGGGACGCGGATTCTGCTCGCCATCGAAGCCGGCGAAGAGATAGCGGGGGAAGAGAGGACCGAAGCCCGAGCGGCCCCGAACCCTTGGAAGAAGCGTGGCGAAACCCTGCTTGCGCAGGTTGATCTCCACCCACTCCTCGGCGCGGGGCTTGGTGTACAACAATCGCCAACACAACTCTTCTGTACCGCTGGACATCTTCGCCTCTCGAACGGCGCCGTCTTCGACGCAATGCTGCTGCACGGCCCGCATTCTGGATGCTCGGAGCCGATGGGTTGGTCCTGGACTTATCCGGGGATTATCAGACGCGCTCTGGTCCACAAGGATGACGGCCTTGGCGTGGCGGAGTCAAGGTTACGATCGGCGGGGCCCGCTCCTGAATTTCGAGCGGCGCGGGCAGTTTGGTTGATGTTTCTTGCGGCCGGGCGCCTCCACCCGCATCATCGACTCGGACGCACCGTACGTCTCCCGCACCTGCCCACCGCCCATGGAGAGCACTGCACTGAACACGCGCGTACCCTCGTGGCCCATACTGGTAGTCTTTGTCTCGTCGGTCGTCGCGACGGTACTCCTCTGGCTGGTGCGACCCCCCGCGTTCCTGTCCGTGTCGCCTTCCGAGTTCGCCACGCTCAACATGGACTATGCGCCACAAGTCAACGCCCTGCTCACCGGTACGAAGGAGTTCAGCGCCAGATATCCGCCGATCTTTCCCCTCCTGCTCGTCGGGCTTTACCACCTATCGATTGCCCTGCACCTGCAGCTTGGCGTGACGCTCGCGATTTTCATAGCGTCGTGCACTGGCATCGGTTGCAGTCTCGTGTACGTGCTTGCTCGAAGCGTATGGGGCGCCGGATTCGCCACGCTGCTGTCGGCAATCCTGTGGAGCTGGTACATCATTCCGCTCTGGCTCACCACCTATCCGAGCCCGGAGACTCCATTCATCCTGGTGCTCGTCGGGAGCGTACTGGTCTTCTGGAAGGCAGTCAGCGCGCGAGAATTCGTGGCGTGGCGCCTGGCGATCGCCGGTGTTCTGATCGGGGTAGCGATGCTCATACGCCCGATCGCGCTGGGCATAGGCATCATATTCGCGCTGCTGTTTTGTTTCCTTCGGCGCGATCTCAGGACGGGTACGCGGGTATGGCTGGCAGCGCTCCTGCTCGGCGCCAACATCCTGACCATCCTCCCATGGGAGGTGTGGGTATTTCGGCAATACGGAAAGATCGTTCCGCTCAGTACTGGCGGCGCCCAGAGTACTCTTGACGGATTGACGTACGCCGTCGACCCACACAACAACCGGAACGCTCGCATACCGGCGGATGTGGAAGAGCTTCAGCGAGACATCCTGGCGCGACAGGAGGTGGAGCTCCGCTCGATGAGCGCCATATCCAGCTATCTGGCCGACGAGTTCGCGCGGCGTCCGATCGCCGTCGTAAAGCTCTTCGCCCTCAAAGCCGCCAACAGCTGGTACGCTACTGATAGCACGCGCTACGACAAGTATGTACTGATCTTGCAGGCGCTCTTCCTCCCTCTGTCACTCCTGGGGACGTGGCACGCCTGGCGCCGTGGCGGACAGGCGCGCCACTGGGCAATCGTGGTCTGGTCGATCACCCTCTGGCTGTGGGCGATGACGATCGTGGTTCTGTCGATCGCACGGTACATGACGCCGGCGATGGCGCTCATGGTCACACTGATACCCGGTGCGCTCCTGCAGCTCGATGCCGTCCGCGCCAAGTTTCGCGCGTCGCTCGGCGAATATCGTACGCACCCTCTGACCACGACCGACAGCGCTCACCATCCAGACCGTGGCGACATCGCACCGAGCAAAAATACCATCGACTGACACTCGCCTGGCCTCCGATCACCCGGCTCCATCCAGCACGCCGCGGACGGCGCGGGCGAGGTCGTCGAGTGTGAAGGGCTTCCTGAGGAGCGCGGTGCCCGGCTCGAGGAGGCCGCGCTTCGCCGCTTCCTCGGCGGCGTAGCCCGACATGTAGAGCACCTTCGCGCGCGGCCACTCGGCGAGCAGACGCTCCACTATCGCGGGGCCGCTCATCTCGGGGAGGATGACGTCCGTCATCACGAGGTCTATGCGGCCCTCCTGCTCGCGCGCGACGCGCAGCGCTTCGGTGCCGTCGCGCGCGGTGTGCACGGTGTAGCCCTGCAGCTCGAGCACTCGCCGCACCACGTGACGGACCGCTTCCTCGTCTTCCACCACGAGCACAGTCTCGGTTCCGCCGCGCGGCGCGGCGGCGCGCTCGAAGCGCGGCGAGCTCGCTTCGGTCGACTCCACGCGCGGGAGCCAGATCTCGAAGCGCGTCCCCTTCCCCGGCTCGCTGTCCACGCGCACGTAGCCGCCCGACTGCTTCACGATGCCGTACACCATCGCGAGCCCGAGTCCCGTCCCCTTCCCCTGCTCCTTCGTGGTGAAGAAGGGCTCGAAGATGCGCGAGCGCGTCGCCGCGTCCATCCCGACGCCCGTGTCGCCCACCTCGAGCACCACGTACGAGCCAGGCTGCATGGTGAAGCCATCTTCCATCGCGCGCTCTTCGCGCAGCTCCACGTTCCCGGTAGCGATGCGGAAGACGCCGCCGTGCGGCATCGCGTCGCGCGAGTTGACGGCGAGGTTCATGATCACCTGCTCGAGCTGCGCGGGATCGGCCGAGACGGTGTGGAGCGATGGATCGAGCTCGGTGACGACTTCGATGTCCTCGCCGATGAGCCGCTCGAGCATCGGCAGCACGCCCGACACCGCGGCGTTGAGGTCGAGGACGCGCGGCTGGAGGAGCTGCTTGCGACTGAACGCGAGGAGACGCCGCGTGAGATCGGCTGCGCGGCCGGCCGCGTCGTTCACTGCCACGAGATCCTCGCGCGCGGGCGCGTCGGCGGGGAGACCATCGAGCGCTATGAAGGTGTGCGCCTTGATGACGGTGAGGAGGTTGTTGAAGTCGTGCGCCACGCCGCCGGCGAGCTGTCCCACCGCTTCCATCTTCTGCGCCTGACGGAGCTGCGCCTCGAGGTGCTTGTGCTCGGTGAGGTCGGTGATCACCGCGATGTAGCCCGCGGCCACGCCCGCCGAGTCGCGCAGGACGCCGGTGGAGAAGAGCGTGTCCACGTGCGAGCCGTCCTTGCGCAGGTGGCGCATCGCAGTGCCCGGCGCGCCGTGCGGCCGACTCGCCGGTCCTTCGAGCGTGCGCAGCTCGGTCATGCGCTCGGGAGGGATGAAGGGGACGAGTCGTCCCATCACCTCATCGGCCGTCCACCCGAAGAGCCGCTCGGCGGTGCCGTTCCAGAGCGTGACGCGCCAGTCGAGATCCACCGCGATGATCGCCTGCGGCGCCGCGCTAACGAGGGTGGAGAGCATGGAGTGCGCGTCGCGCATCCGCTCGCGCGCGGGGGTGTTGCGCGCGGCATCGTTCGTCTCGGCGTCGCGCGGCGGAGCGGCGTGCGCTTCGCGAACGCGCGTGTCCGGTGCGGTGTGGCTAGCATCGAGGAGGCGGAGCGAGACCTCGGCCGATGCGGATGCCGCGAGCGTGTTCAGGGTCTCGATGTCGCGCAGCGTCCAGACGCGTGGCACGCGATCGAGCGCGCAGATCGCGCCCAGTACGTGGCCGTCGCGCGTCGCCACGGGCGCGCCCGCGCAGGAGGCGATACCGAGCTCCGTCACCGCGCCCCTGTCTCTGGTGAGCGGATGGGTGCGCGTGTCCTGGAGGATGAGCGGCTCGCCCGTATCCACGATGACGGCGCAGAGCGAGAAGGAGATGGGAGTCTGGCGGTGGGAGGCGAGCGGCTCGTCGAGGCCGACGGCGCTCTTGAAGAACTGGCGATCTCTCTCGACGAGGGAGAGGATGGCGATGGGTGCGCGCAGGAGCGACGCAGCCATCTCGGTTAGGCGGTCGAACTCCGGCTCGGGCGGGGAGTCGAGTAGCGCCGTCCGGCGGAGGACCGCGAGCCGCGCTGGGTCGGATATGGTGGTCACGGCTGCGGCACGGGCGTGGGGGCTCTCGGAGTGTTGGATATAGTATAATCTTGACTCGATAGCGGGCAGCGGCGCAACAGGGCGGCCGACATTCGCATCGCGCGTGATGCGACCGCATCACGCGCGATGCGGCAACGACCGGAGCGGCGGGGTTCCGTTCGACCGTCATCCCCGCGAAAGCGGGGATCCATGTTTGCTCGAGTAACATGGATCCCCGCTTTCGCGGGGATGACTACGAGGTGTGTCCCGCTTTCGCGGGGATGACAATAGTTCCTTCCGCCGGAATGACGCGTTCCGCAATGCAAGAACCGAGCGACCTGACCCCGGCGCTCCCCTACCAGATCTTCGCCACCTCCGCACGCGGACGGACCATCGGGTCACCGGACTTGCAGGAGAACGCCTTCGCGAAGGCCTCCATGTCCGAGAGCGGGCCGTTCACCCGCCACTTCCCCGGCGAGTGCGGATCGACCTTCACCCGCGTGCGCAGCGACGCGTCGCGGGTGTGGTCGCGGAAGCTCTGGGCGAAGGCGATGAAGTAGCGCTGCTCGGGCGTGAAGCCGTCGATGAGACCGGGGCGGCCGTTCTTCTCGAGCGCCCGCTCGAGCGCGTCGTAGCCGGTGAGCGCCCCGCCGTAGTCGGCGATGTTCTCGCCGAGGGTGAGATGGCCGTTCACGTGGAAGGTGTCCACCTGGATGTAGCCGTCGTACTGCCTGGCCATCAGCGCGGCCTGCGCGTCGAACGCCTTCGAGTCGGCGCTCGTCCACCAGTCGCGCAGATTCCCTTCGGCATCGAAGTGACGTCCTTCGTCATCGAAGCCGTGCGTCAGCTCGTGACCCGCCCAGCTCCCGGCGAGCGAGCCGTAGTTCGCGCCGTCGTCCGTCTTCGGGTCGAAGGTCTGCGGTACGAGCGCGCCGGCGGGGAAGACCATCTCGTTCACGCTCGGATCGTAGTACGCGTTCACGGTGGGGACGGTCATGTGCCACTCGCTCCGGTCCACCTTCTTCCCCGGGCGATCGGACGTGCGGTACCATTCGAAGCGCTCGGCGCTGGCCACGTTGAGCACGAACGGCCCCTCGGTCACGTGGAGCTTCGCGTAGTCGCGCCACACATCGGGGTACCCCACCTTCTCGCCGAGCTTGGAGAGCTTGTCGAGCGCCTGCGCGCGCGTCGAGTCGGACATCCAGTCGAGCGCGAGGAGCCGCTCGCGGAACGCGCCGCGCACGTTGTCGATCACCTCCTTCGCCTTGGCTTTCGCTTCCGGCGGGAAGGTGCGCGCCACGTACGCCTCGCCGAGCGCCTCGCCCATCTCGCCATCGGTGGCGCGGAGGCAGCGCTTCCAGCGCGGGAGTAGCTCCTTCGCGCCGGTGAAGCGCGAGGAGAAGGCGAAGTCCTCGTTGACGAACGCGGAATCGAGCCAGGGCGCGGCGGCGTCGAGCGCGTGGTAGCGGAGGTACGCGCGCCAGTCATCGAGCGGGCGCGATGCGACGAGGGAGTCGAGCGCCTTCATGTATGCAGGCTCACCCACGTTCACGCGCGCGACGGGAGTGGAGACGCCCACGCTGCGGAAGTATGGACCCCACGGCACGTTG
>DATCXR010000233.1:0-2804 GCA_036565685.1 Gemmatimonadaceae bacterium | reverse complement strand
CTCGCCATCATCGGCGAGCCGATCGCGATGCTGGGGATCCTCATGACGGCGTGGGGCAGGGAGCTGCGCGACGGTCTGCGGCCGTTGGCGGAGCGTTGGGGACGATCGCTCGGGCTGACGTTCGTACCGCTGGTGCTGCTCGGGCTGATCGTGGTGGCGCGGAGTGCGAGCGCGAATGGAGGCGAGCTCTTCGTCGTGTCGGAGGCGCCCGGAAGCATTCCCGACTTCCCTCGCCTCGATCGCGAGCCACCGCCGCTGGCGCTCGTGGACCAACACGGCGATACAGTACAGCTCGAGCGCTTTCGCGGCCGTCCCGTGATCCTCACCTTCGCCTACGGCCACTGCCAGACGGTATGCCCGCTGGTGGTGCACGATATTCTGGTGGCGGAGGAGAGACTCTCGCGCGAGTCCCCGGCGCTGTTGATCGTGACCGTGGATCCGTGGCGCGACACACCTGCGCGGCTGGCGTCCATCGCGTCCGAGTGGGAGCTGCCCGCGAACGCGCACCTGCTCAGCGCGAGCGTGGCCGCCGTGGAAGCGACTCTCGATGCTTGGGGTGTGCCGCGCCTGCGCAGGGCGGACGACGGAGAGATAGTGCACAGCTCCGTCGTCACCCTTATCGACAGGCGCGGACAGATCGCCTATAGCATCACGGGCGGCGCAGAGGCGATCGAGCACTACGCGCGGAAGCTCTGATCGTCAGAGCCGCCCGCTCCCCATGGCCTGAGCGATGTCCGTCTGCGAGAGCACCCCTACGAGCCGCCCTTTCTCCTCCACGAATAGTCTTCGTACCTCCCCGTAGAGCATGCGCTGCGCCGCCTGACGCACATCTGCATCCGGCTCGATCGTGACGGCGCCGGAAGTCATGATGTCGCGCGCGGTAGTGTGCTCGAAGAGTGTCGCTCTCCCCTTCCGGTCCTCGTGCTCGGCGGCGGCCTGCAGAACGTCGGTGGCCGAGACGACGCCGAGCACGCGGCCGTCGGAGTCGACCACCGGAAGGCCGGAGACGTGGCCATCGGCCATGGTTTGCACTACTTCCGCCACCGGAGCGTCCGGAGGTACGGTTGACAGGTCGGTCTGCATCAGGTCGGCTACGCGCATCTGCTTCTCCTTCGTGTAGGTGTACCACGCGGTGTGGTGTGCCAGAGTCGCGCCAGTCGTCTCGCTCATGTGAGAGGCCGCACGTCAGCCCGTCGTCGCGGCCATCACTGCCTCCGGGACCCTCAGCTCCTCGGTGAATCGGTCGGCGAAGCGACTTACCTGCTCCCAGTCGGTGTACTCGTGGTCGCGAGTGGTGTCGGCGGGACCACCCTCCTGCTGCGAGATCCGCTTGATCATCCAACGCATGATGGGCGAGTACTTCGTGTACGCCATCGCGCCGGCGATGGACTCGGTCATCGTCGGCTGCCAGCCGGTTTCCCGCAGGAGGTTCGCTATGTACTGCTTCGCCATCGCGCGAGGCGCTTCGTCGGGGCTGCACTCGGCGCCGCTCACGGAGAGGAAGGCGGAGGGGATGTGCTCCAGCTCTTCGCGATTCGCCCGTACGAAGCGGCGAATGGAGCGCGGGTGCCTGCCGAAGTTGATGGACGCTCCGACGATGGCGCCGTCGAACTGCCCAGGAGCCATTCCGCCCCGGAAGTCGTCTACCATCGAGAGCGTTACCATGTCTCCCGCTTCTCGCAGTCGAGCAGCAATGAAGTGAGCGACTTTCGCGGTCTGACCGTAGTGGCTGGCGTAGACTATCAGTGTCCGGCGGCGCGTCATGGCAGCCTCCCGTTGGGTGCTACGGGGAGATTAGCTGCCAGGGCTTGGCTCCGCATTCAGGGATTGCCGGATTTCCTGTACGGGGCTGTCCGACGCCCCCTGCGGGAAGGGAGTGATGGGTAGCGCGTCGAGTCCTTCTCGGCGCACCCATGTCATGGCCAGAGGATGAGGCTGATGGGACTACGGTTCTCGAGCGCTAATAGCAGACCCGCACCAGCAGCGAGTCGCGCCACGACGCCGTGTCAGCGCGAACATACGTCGATCCGCAGCTACGGCCGACGGCGATTCCGTCGTGAACCGCGACGATGGAAGTGTCATCGGACACCAGACTCACGGGCTTGTCGAGAATCGGAGCGTCCAGGCTATCATGGAGGAACGCACAGATCCGGATCTGTAGCCCCGTCGACCCTATGTCGGCGGGCTTCCCATCGCACGTCAGGACTCTCAGCCGGGCCGCCACTTGCACGACGCGCACTGGAAGGGCCGTGGCGGTATGGGGACCGAGACGGACGGTCACGAGCGCGTCGCCGCTCCCCTTACTCAGAAACAGTCCCCCTGCCGCGTCGAGCGCCAGAACCTCTGGATCGGAGCTCTCCCATTGCGGGGCCGAGTACGTCCACTCGGGTACGGAGGTGAACGTGTAGGAGACCAGCTGCCCCACGCTATGGATCTCGAGGGGACCACTGATCCCGATGGTGACATCCGCCTCGGGGTCCACGGGATTGGTATGCGCAAGCTCGCCACAAGCGAAGAGCGAGCTGGCCAGGAGACCGAGCACTACCAGTCGTGGAATGGCGACGTGCGGGCGAAGCGACATGGCCAGAGCGTCAGAAGGTGAGAGACAGACCAAAGTCGGTACTTCCGGCTTCGGATCGGATGGTTGGCTTGATGCCGTAGTTGCTCACCCGCTCCACCTCCGAGCGATGGTGCATCTCGCTTATCCCTGCTTCCACCGCGCCGAGCAACCAGATGCCTACGCCGGCGATGAGTGCATTGCGGGCAGCAATCCGCTTACGAGAGGCGCGCCGATAGAGAACCAC
>DATCXR010000223.1:0-8334 GCA_036565685.1 Gemmatimonadaceae bacterium | reverse complement strand
CTCGCCGCACATCGCCCAAGCGAGCCCCACCGAACTGCGCCTCGGCCCACTCGTCATTGGCCAGCATCTTCCACTCCTGCTACAGCTAGCTGGCTCACCCCGCAAGATTTGGGTAATGACAAGGCGAAAGCGGGGATGACGGAAATAACACGCTGACGACAGCGGCCCCCGCCTCACGTCTTCGCAGGCTCGGCTGGCTGGGGGAGAGTGTACGGGGCAGGGGTATCGTGGAGCAGCGCCTCGAGGCGGAGCGCCAGCTGGTCGTTGAGTACGGAGATGTCGTGGTTCTCCTCCACGAACTTCCGCGCGGCGCGCGCCACGAGCGACCACTCGGATCCGTGCTCGGCCACGTAGCGCAGCTTCGCCGCCAGCGCGTCGGTGTCGCGCTCCGGCACCAGGAAGCCGGTGACGCCGTCGGAGATCAGCTCCGGGATCCCGCTGTGCAGCGTGCTCACCACCGGGAGGCCGCTCGCCATCGCCTCCATCATCGCCACCGGGATCCCCTCCATGTCGCCGTTGGCGGCCGTCACACTCGGCGCCACCATCACGTGCGAATGCTTGAGCAGAGCAGCCACGCTCGCGTGCGACATCGCGCCCATGATCTTCACTTCGTCGTGGAGGCCGAGCTCCGCCACCAGCTTGTCCAGCGCGCCGTGCAGCGGGCCGTCGCCCACCACGCAGTACTCGATGTCGATCCCGTCCGCGACGAGGCGCGCGACGGCGCGGATGGCGTACTCCACTCCCTTCTTCTCCACCAGGCGCGCCACGGTCACGAGACGCAGCGGCTCACCCTCGTGGCGCTCGCGCACCGCGAAGTCGAACATCGAGCAGTCGATCCCCATCCGGTGCACGGCGATGCGCGCCGGCGGACAGCCGAGCGCGATGAGGCGCCGCCGCCAGTGATCGCTGATGGGGAGGAAGAGATCGCCGCTCCTGAAGAGCTGTGCGTAGGTATCGGACCCCGCGTTCCGCACCAGGGCGCTCACGTCGAAGCCGTGAAAGACAGTCACCACCCGCCCGCGCACCATCCCGGCGTCACGCAGTCGCACCGCGCGCGCGCCGATGGGACCGAAGTGACAGAGCAGGACGTCGAACGTATCCAGCTCCTGAAAGGGGGCCGCGTCGGAGAGAAGGTCGAGCGGTGCTTCCGTCTTCCCCAGCGTCGCCGCGGTAAAGAACCGCGCGCTCTCCACCGGTCTGTGAAAGACCAAGCGCCCGAAGAGCGGAAGCGCCGCCATGAAGCGACGCGGGTACTCGTCCGGCAGCTCGACCGAGTAGCGCACCCGGTCCATCAGCCCGTAGGTGACGATGTCGCTGTGGATGACCTCGGGATTCCCGACCTTGCCGGCGAAGATGCGTACGTCGTGACCTCTATCCAGAAGGCCGGTTACCTGGTTCAGTATGAAGGTCTCTGAAACAGTCGGGAACGCACCGACCAGCACGGCGATTCGCATCTCTGCACCCGGGCACGCGGCATCGGTACGCGCACGCCGTGTTCACCCCTCGAAGGGTTCCGGACCCCGAACATCGGAGCCCCCGGTGCGGCCCTCCATCGCGCCGCACCCGCTGCCTGCTGCCTGCTCTGCCGATTCCCTGCGCTACTGCCCCCGCCGGGCACAACGTATGACTTCCCCGTTCCGGCCGCAACGACCAGGGTTCAGGAGGCAGGGTTCAGGGTTCAGCCGTTTGACGGGGTCGAACATGGATCCCCGCTTACGCGAGGATGACGACCGTATGGCACTCCCTGTTTCCTGTTCCCTGTTTCCTGTTCCCCTCCCTCCCCTCTCTCCCGAGGCAGTTCACTGCTTTCTGCTCTCTGCTTTCTGCTTTCTCCTCACTTGCCCCTCATCTCACTTCAACGTATAGAGGTACGCCGCCATCCTCCTCGCGTCCGCGGCGGTGACGCCGAGGTAGGGCATCGCGGTGAGGGAGTCTACGGCAGGGGGGTTCACGATCCAGCGGACCATGTTGGTCGGGGTATTGGGGAGCACGCCCGCTATGAAGGTGCGGCGCGCCATGGCGGTGAGCGGCGGGCCCACAGTGGCGTCGGCGCCCTGCACGCCGGGGATCGTGTGGCAGGAGACGCAGCCGTAGTGTCGCATGAGCGGCGGCCCGTCGTCCGGATCGGCGCCGGTCATCGCCATCGCCTGCTCGCGCGCGCTGCTGTCGCGCGGAAGCCGGTTGCACGCGGCGAGCGCGATGACCGCCGTGAGGACGAGCGCTCTCACATCCATAGCGGAAGCAGGTAGGAGAGGACGAAGACTGGTGCCCAGATCCCGACCATGAAGTACCAGTAGAAAGCCAGATCGGCGGCGTCGGTGAAGTGCTTCTTCTCCAACGGACCCACCCAGAAGAGCACGGCCATCCCGCCCACTTCCAGCAGCTCCACCAGAAGGAGCGTGGCGTGCGAGAGCACCAGCAGCCATTGCGCCGAGCCGTAGGCGTTGGTGTCCCACTTCACGTTGAGCGCGAACAGCTCGAACCAGCGCAGCACGACGAATGCCGCGTTGAAGAGTGTGGCGAGCACGAGTCCCCAGCGCACCCGAGCGAGATCGAAGCGGCGCGTGGCACGCTGCATCCACACGAGCACGGGGATGCTCACCGCCATCGTGATCATCTGCGCCGTCGGAACTCCGAGCGATGGATCCGGCGTCCCGTACGGCGGCCATCCGTCGAAGTTCTTGCTCAGATACAGATACGAGATCATCGCGAGGATGAGCGTCGTCCCCTCGATGACCATGAAGCCGAGCGTGCCCCACCACATGATGTCGCGAGGCCCGAAGACGAGATCGGGGAGCTCGCCCACGTCGAGCACGCGCCGCACGGGTCTCATTGCGTGCGATCCATATAGGTGGGACGGAACTGATCCTCGGGCTTCGTGCCGCGCGGCCACGCCCACCCGGCGAAGGCGATGCCCGCGAAGATGAAGCCGATCACGTACGCCCAGGGTGTGAAGATCGCCCCTATGAAGGTCACGCCGATCGCCGCCGCCATCACCAGCGGCCAGATGGACTCGGAGGGATGCTCGTGCCGGTTGTCGGGCTCGGCGTCGATCGCCGTGGTGACGAGCACCTCGGGGCGATCGGTGCGCAGCCCCGTCGCCACCGGAAGCTCGGCGGAGCTCCAGAGCGGAGTGCGGCTCTCGCACACGGGGACGTCGGCGAAGTTGTACGTGGGCGGCGGCGAGCTGGTGGACCACTCGAGGGTGGACGCGCGCCACGGATCGTCGCCCGCTACCCTGCCGCTCCGCCAGCTGCGCAGCACGTTGATCAGGAAGAGGATCACGCTCGTCGCGATGACCCACGAGCCCACCGTCGCGAGGAGATTGAGGTTGCCCCACCCGGTCTCCGGCAGGTACGTGTACACGCGCCGCGGCATCCCGTGCAGACCGAGGATGTGCATCGGGAAGAAGGTGAGGTTCACGCCCACGAAGAACGTCCAGAAGTGCCACTTGCCCAGCGTCTCGCTCAACATGCGGCCGGTGAACTTCGGGAACCAGAAGTAGAAGGCGCCGAAGAGCGGGAAGACCACGCCGCCCAGGATCACGTAGTGGAAGTGCGCGACGATGAAGAAGGTGTCGTGCACCTGCAGGTCGAAGGGCACCGAGGCGATCATCACGCCGGAGAGTCCGCCGATCACGAACACCACCATGAAGCCGACCGCGAAGAGCATGGCTGTGGGGAAGCGCGGCCGCCCCGCCCAGATGGTGGCGATCCAGCAGAAGATCTGCGTCCCGGTGGGGATGGCTATGAACACGCTCGTCGCGGTGAAGAAGCTCTTCCCCATGAGCGATAGCGGCGTGGCGAACATGTGGTGCACCCAGAGCCCGAAGGCGACGACGCCGGTGACGATGAGCGAGAGCACCATCACCGGATAGCCGAAGATCGGCCGTTCGCTGAAGGTCGCGATGATCTCCGATACGAAGCCGAGCCCCGGGATGAACATGATGTAGACCTCGGGGTGCCCGAACCACCAGAACAGATGCTGCCAGAGCAGTGCGTCGCCGCCCTCGGCCGGATTGAAGAAGTGCGTGGCCACGAGCCGGTCCATGGCGAGCATCATCGTGCTCGACATCGCTATCGCGGGCATGGCGAAGATCACCATGAACGACACCACGAGAACCGACCACACGTAGAGCGGAATCCGGTTCAGCTTCATCCCCGGCGCGCGCTGCTTGAAGACGGTGGTGATCACCTCCACGCTCGCCACGAGCGCGGCGATCTCGGTGAAGGTCACGAGCTGCGCCCACACATCCACGCGCTTCCCCGGCGCGTACTGCGGACCGGAGAGCGGGACGTACGCGAACCAGCCGGTGTCGGGGCCCGTGTTGAGGTAGAAGGAGATGAAGAGGAGCAGGCCGCCGATGAGGAATACCCAGTAGCCGAAGGCGTTGAGGCGGGGGTAGGCGATGTTGCGCGTGCCGACCATGAGCGGCACGAGGTAGAGCGCGAACGCTTCCATGATGGGGACGGCGAAGAGGAACATCATCCCCGTCCCGTGCACGGTGAAGAGCTGGTTGTAAGCATCGGGTCCGAAGAGACCATTCTCCGGACGCGAGAGTTGCAGCCGCATCAGTGCGGCGTTGACGCCCGCGAGGAGAAACCACACGAAGGCCGTCGCGATGTAGCGCTTCCCGATGGACTTGTGATCCACCGTGGTGAGCCACCCCCACAACCCGCTGGGCGGGCGATAGGTGCGCTCGAGCTCCCCGACGTCGGTGGGTTCGACCTCTCGCGAACGTGCCGGCTCGAGAGTGACGGTCACATCTCCCTCCGATCGAACGACGGGGTCAGGTCTGGAATCGTGAATCCATGCAGGCGCTTCGCCGCCTGTATCGATTCACGATTCCAGACCTGACCCCGTCGCTTCACTTGAGCGTCTCCAGATACGAGAGCAGCGCCTGCAGATCGCGCGGCTCGAGCTGGCCCGGTGGCATCTGGTTCCCCGGCTTGATGCTCTGTGGGTTGAGGATCCACCCACCGAGGTTGCCGCGCGTGTTGGCGAGCGTGCCGGCGGCGATCGTACGGCGACTGGCGAGGTGCGTGAGGTTCGGCCCGACCGTCCCGTACGCGGGGGTGCCGGTGATGCTGTGGCACATCGGGCAGTGCGCGCCGAGGAATACCTGCAGTCCGCGCGCGGCCACGGAGTCCGCGGGCGTGGCGGCGGGTTTTCGCTGGCTCGCGAGCCAGCTCTGAAACTGCGCGGGTGGATCGGCGATCACGTAGAACGCCATGTACGCGTGCTGCAGCCCGCAGAACTCCGCGCACTGGCCGCGGTACACACCGGCGGTGTCGGCCTGCAGCCAGAACGTCTGCCGGTAGCCGGGAACGAGATCGCGCTTTCCGGCGAGCTCCGGTACCCAGAGACTGTGAATCACGTCGTTCGCGGCGAGCTGCACGCGCACCGGCTGGCCCACGGGAATATGGATCTCGTTGGCGGTCGTCACGCGGTCGTGCGGCGAGGTGTCGGCGTACTCCACCTTCCACCACCACTGGTATCCGGTGACGTTGATGGTGAGGTAGTTGGGCTGCGGCGGAGCGTGCAGCGACTTCCCAGCGCTGAAGTCGTAGAAGATGAAGACGAGGAGGATCGCCACGGTCACGCCGACCGCACCGCCCACCGCTCGCCGCATCACACGCTCGGCGTTGGCCGGCGGTTGCGCGCCGGCGCGGGCGCGACGATGCGCGCGCCACGCGGACCAGAGCAGCATGCCGATTGTGATGACGTAGACGGCGGCCGCGATCCAGAAGGCAATCCACCAGAGCCGCGCGGCGCTGTCCGCCTGCGGCCCCGACGGGTCGAGCACCGACTGCTGCTCGGCGGCACCCGCGGCCAGCACCGACTGGAGCGCGACCATCGTCGAGGTCACGGCGTGATGGCTCCGGGAGGCAGGCTCGACGACTTCGGTTTCTCAGGCTTCATGAGCGCTTGCGAGCCGGGCTTCATCATCATGTTGTCGGTGCGGGCGCCGCGCGTCCCCGACGGAGTGAGAGCGCTGAGCGACCGCACGTACGCGACCAGCTCCCAGATGTCCTGGTCGGGGATCCGTCCGCCGAACGACGGCATCCCGTTGGGGCGCCCCTGGACTATCGTCTCGAAGATGTTGCGCGGCGCGCTCCCGTAGATCCACTCGTCGTCCATGAGCGGCGGACCCATCCCCCCTCCGCCGTTCGAGTGGCAGCCGGCGCAGTTGAAGGCGGTGAAGAGCTTCTGTCCCTGCGACACGGCGTAGGCGTTGTTGCCGTAGGGGCCGAGCACCGAGTCAACGGCCATCGGCGGACCGGGGATGTTCGACGACATGCGCACGATGCCCATCGGGATGACGCCGGGCGGCGAGCTCTGGAAGTGTCGCTCCTCGCGCTCGCACGCGGTCATGACGAGGAGGAGCGCGAGTGCGCCAGCAAGCGCGGCGCGCAGGTGGATCCCCGCTTTCGCGAGGATGACTTTCTCTCCGTCATCCTCGCGAAAGCGGGGATCCAGGCTTGGTCGAGCAACATGGATTCCCGCTTCCGCGGGAATGACGGACGGGACGATACCCGACACGCGGCGGGGCGCTCCCCTCACCAGGTTATGGGAGAGCGAAGACATAAAGCGTCCCTCCCTTGTTCGTCGCCTTCGGGAGATCTGCCATCGTCGCGACGAAGCCGAGTGCCGCGGTGGAGTCGCGCGGGTCGAGTCCGCCCGCGACGATTGCGCCCGACCAGCCGCCCACGCCAGACATCACCGCCACGTACTGCTTACCGTCTGGTCCGCGGTATGTGGAGGGCTGACCGATGATCCCCGAGCCCGTCTTGTACTGCCAGAGGAGCTTCCCCGTGCGCGCGTCCACCGCCTTGAACCACCCTTCCATCGTTCCGTAGAACACCACGTCGCCCGCGGTAGCGAGCGCGCCGCTCCAGACCGGGAAGTTTTCCTTTATCTCCCACGCGGGTCGCGCGTTCACCGGGTCCCACGCGGTGAACACTCCGCGGTTGCCGCCGGGACCGGGCTGCATGCGCACGTTCATCCCCACGTACGGAGTGCCCGCTATGTAGTTGGCCTCGAGACTCTCCGAGTCCTGGCAGAGGTTCTGGTGCGGGATGTAGAGGAGCCCCGTGCGCGGCGAGAACGCCGACGGCTGCCAGTCCTTCGCGCCCGGCGACGCCGGGCAGATGTCGCGCACCACCCTCCCCACCACAGGCTTCGTTGCCGGGTTGGGATTCGGCCTCCCGGTGCGCAGATCGACGCCGAACGTGGTGGTGATGTGTCCGTACGGCTCGGCCGAGAGAACTTCGCCCGTGGCGCGATCCATCACGTAGAGGCGGCCGTTGCGGTCGGGGTGCAGGAGCACCTTCCGCATCGCGCCCTTCCAGGGGAGATCCACGAGCACCACTTCGTTCACGCCATCGTAGTCGTGCATGTCGTGCGGCGTCATCTGGTAGGCCCACACCGCTTCGCCGGTGTCCGGATCGCGTGCGAAGATCGTGGAGGTCCACTTGTTGTCGCCGGGACGCTGGTCGGGATTCCACGGACCGGGGTTGGCGGTGCCGTAGTAGATGAGATTCAGGTCGGGATCGTAGCTGATCCATCCCCACACGTTGCCGCCGCCGATCTTCCATTGGTCGCCAGTCCAGGTAGTGACGCCCAGGTCCTTCGCGCGGTCTGCGGCGTAGAAGGGCTTGAAGCGACTACCGATGAGCACCTCGGAGTCGGGGCCGGTGCTGTAGGCGCGCCACGCCTCCTTGCCCGTGGCGAGATCGAGCGCGGTGAGCCAGCCGCGCACTCCCATCTCGCCGCCGGAATTCCCGACCAGTACCTTGTCGTGCACGACGAGCGGCGCCATGGTGATCGTCTCGCCGATGTCTATGTTGCCGACCTTCGTCTTCCAGACTTCCTCCCCCGTGTTCGCATCCACCGCGGCGACGTGATCGTCGAGCGTGGTGATGATCACCTTTCCATCGGCGTACACGGGCCCGCGATTGACGACGTCGCAGCAGGCCACGCCCTGCGCCGACGCATCGGGCTTCGGCTCGTACTTCCACTTCACCGGAGCGCCTGCCCTGGTGAGGTCGAGCGCGTAGAGGATGTTGGGGTACGGCGTGACGACGTACAGCGTGTTGTTCGCCACGATCGCGGCCGACTCCTGCCCGCGGAGCACACCGGTCTCGAAGGTCCACGCTGGTTGGAGCTTCGCGACGTTGGTGGCATTGATCTGGTCGAGACCGCTGTAGCGGAGCGACGCGTAGCCCTTGGCGGGACGCGTCCACTGGCCGTCTTCGGCTTCCACGCTTGCGGTGGCGCGCGCTCCGGCGGGTGCCGGAGCGGCGGCGGCGGGTTGCGCGGTGGCTGGGCGGC
>DATCXR010000219.1:0-4693 GCA_036565685.1 Gemmatimonadaceae bacterium | reverse complement strand
CCACCGCCGGCTTCGCCTTGCTGCCGATCTGCTCGAGGAGAGTGGCGATCGCGGCGTCGAGCTGCGAATCGTGGGCGGTGTAGCTCTCGCCGATGGGGCGAATCACGTTGAGGTCCACGGGACGCGGGTGCATCTCCATCGGCGACCCGTCGCTGGTCGTGATCCGGGTGGATGGGAGGCGCACCGTCGAGCCATCGATGAGCGGCACGTTGGAAGTGTAGACGATCCAGCCGGCGGTCGGTTCGCCGACCACCTTACCGAGCCCCATGGCGCGGTAACCTTCCGTAAAATCTTCCGCGTCGGAAAGCGAGTGCTGGTTGGTGACGAGCACCGTAGGACGCTCGAGCGAGCGCTGACCGAGCTGCGTGCGGGCCGAAGCGGGCGCGCGGCCGCGCATGGTCATCGTCAGATAGGGCTTCCTGCCGAGAACATCGAGCGCGTAGGCGTTCACGAAGCCGCCGTTGTTGTTGCGGACATCTACCACCACGCCCTCCCGCGAGCGGTTCTCCACGTCGAGATCGAGGTAGAGCTGCTCGAGCGAGCCAGCCGACATGTCGAACATGTGCACGTATCCCAGCCGGCCACCGCTCGCCTTCGCGACATAGGCGCGATTCGCCTCGACCCACTCGCGGTAGAGGAGGCCCTTCGCGGTGGATGCGTCCACCGGTCGCACCGCGACATCGCTCCTACCCTTCCCATCCGCGGCGCTCGAAACCGTGAGCTCCACGCGCCGGCCGATCCGGTGCTCGAGGAGCGCGTCCAGATTGGTGTGCGCATCCACCGGTGTACCGTTCACCGCTATGAGATAGTCGCCGCGTTCTATCCGTCCCGACAGCGCGGCGGGACCGAGCGGCACGACGTCAGTGACGCGGAGGCGGCCGCTGCGCTCGTACTCGCGGCGATCGAAGCGGAGCCCGAGCCGCCCGGTTGTGGACGACGCGTCGCCACGTGGCGCGCGGATCCCGGAGTGCGATGCATCGAGCTCGCCGATCATGAGCGACGTGACGCGCCGCATCTCATCCGGAGTACGGGCACCCGCGATGTACGGCGCGTACTTCGCGTGCATTGCCTTCCAGTCCACACCGTTGAAGGCGGCGTCGAAAAAGTTGTCGTTCAGATAGCTCCATGCCTGGGTGAAGACTTCCCGCTTCTCACTATCGAAGTCGACGTCCATCTCGGCAGTGACGGCGACCGGCCGCACCTTCTGCGACCCGAGCGTGACGACGTTTATCCGGCCGCCCTCCAGGAAGTAGACCTCCTTCCCGTTGGCGGAGAACTGCGCATCGTCCTTGCTTCCCGGAGTGGAGGTGAGCTGCTTCGCGACGGCGGGCTCCTTCTCGAGGTCGTCGAGAGGATACAGGTACAGATTCTCCTCGCCCGCTGCTCGGGCGGTGAGCAGGACGCTCTTGCCATCGGGGCTCACGGTCAACTCGGTGACGTCCACTCCCACGGGGAGGAGGCTGGCACGCTGGCGGATCCCATCGAATACCACGCGCACGCGCGGCTTGTCGAGCGGCGCGCCGCTGTCGGACGCGGCGCCCTTCCCTCGTGTGTCAGACGAATCGGTGACCGGCGACCGTGGCGTGCTGCGATCCGGACTCTCCTCGTGGAAGAGATCGCGGAACTGATCCTCGCGGAAGTGCGGAGTGCGCGGCACGAGATCCACGCGCGCCAGCTGCCCCATCTCCGTGCGCTGCCCCGTCGAGAGGAGGAGGTAGCTGCCATCGCCGCTCCACGAGACGAATCGCGCGGACGAGTTGGGGAGGAAGCTCACCGCGCGAGCATCGCCTCCCGTGGTGGGAACGACGTACGCGTTGGTGAACTGACCGCCCTCTCCCCCGGAGCTGAGGTACGCGATCCAGCGGCCATCGTGCGACCAATCGAACGGACGCGACGAGAGAAATGGCGCGCGCTGCATCTCGCCAGTGGCGAGCAGTCGCTCGGCGCGGGTCGCGACATCGATGACGCGAAGCTCCCTTCCGCCACGGAGGAAGGCGATGCGCTTCCCGTCCGGCGACCAGCGCGGCGTGACATCGTTCGCACTGTCGCTCGTGAGCCGCGTTTCCTCGCGCTTCGCGAAGTCGTAGAGGTACAGGTGCGATGCGCCATCGCGGTCGGAGACGTAGGCGAGGCGACGGCTGTCGGGCGACCACGCCACCTGTGATTCGCTCGCCGGCGTCGCGGTGACGCGCGCGGCGTCGCCGCCATCCTTCGCGGATGCGGCGAAGACTTCGCCGCGCACGACGAATGCGACTTTCTTTCCGTCGGGCGAGAGCGCCAGCTCGCGGAATTGCCGCGTGAGCGCCAGGTGCTCGACGCCCGGGCCCGCTGGTGCGCCGCGCAGAGTCACGGGAACCTCGCGCGCCAATCCGCTCGCGGGATCGAGAAGCCAGATCCCCATGTCGCGCTCGAAGGCGATCGCGCGGCCATCGTACGCGATGCTGGGCCAGAGGACGCGGCCGTCGGTGAACTTCGTTAGCTGGCGCGCCGCGCCGCCTGCTTCCCGGGCCCACACATTCTCCGCGCCGGAGCGGTCGGACATGAAGTAGAGCGTGCGGCCGTCGCTGCTCCACATCGGCCAGGCCGATTTGGCACCGCCCTTCGTTACTTGTTCGTAACGCGGCTTCGCATCGTCGTGCAGGAGCCAGATCTCGCTCTCGTCGAGGTGGCTGTGCCCCCTCCGCCACCACTGGCCCGAGGTCACGCCGCGCGCGGTGAAGGCGAGCGTAGCTCCGTCCGGTGCTGGCGCCGCCCAGTACTCACTCGCGTAGCGGTCGGCGCTCACCGGCATCGGCGTTCCGCCAGCGGCGGCGACGCGATAGATGTCGTTCATGCCCGCTATGTCGTGGCTCGTGGAGGAGAAGTAGAGCCACTTGCCATCGCGCGACCAACCGTCGAGCTGGTCGAGGCCATCGTCCCAGGTGAGTCGGGTGAGGCGTCCGGTGGCGAAGGTGAGGGTGTACAGGTCGCCGTCGCCGCTGCGCGTGGAGATGAAGGCGATCTGCTTTCCGTCGGGCGAGTAGAAGGGCCGCGACTCGGTAGCCGGATCGGACACGAGGAGCCGCGCCTCCCCGCCGGTCGCCGCAACGGTCCAGATGTCGCCACCCGAGATGAAGGCGATCTCGGACGCGTCGGGGGAGAGCGCCGGCTCGTAGAGCGATGGCCGCGGGGTGGGCTGCTCGGCGCGCTGCGCGCGCGCGGAATCCGAAAGGGCGAGTGGGAGAGCGACGGCCACTGCGAGCGCCATCACGAAGCGGCGATCGAGGGAAATGAGCGTACGCATCGGCGGGGGGTGGATGGGCGATTTGGCAGAGCACGCTTCACCCCAATATACGGCGGGGTCAGGCCTATAATGTCGAGCAGACTCAACCATGACGAAGCCATGGTTGAGTCTGCTCGACATTATAGGCCTGACCCCGCCTCCCCTCAGTGCACGACGGTCATGATCCCAGCGTTGCCGTACACGAGTTCGAGGAAACTACCCTGCGAGTTGATGGCGACAAACTGGGAGCCGACGAATGCATTGCCCTGCCAGCCGGAGTCGAGGCGCCACAGCTCGCCCCCGGGCGGACCAAACTGGGTTATCGGTGCGTCACCAACCACCAGCCCCGCGTCGTCGAGCGCGGCGAAGGTGCCTATCGGCTCGATCGTGGGCGCGCTGCCGTCGCCCGGCCAGAACGCATTCCCGTCGGCTGTCGACCCGATCGCGTCGCCGTGCGAGTTCACGTCTATGACAGTCCCGTAGTTACCGAGGGGCAGCATCACCCACCCTCCCGATGGAGTCCATCGGAAGGCGGCCGTGAAGCCGTTTGCGCGCTTCGCTTCGCCGACGATGTGGCCGTTGGCGATGGCCGTGAAGCTCGACGACACGAACCCATCGGGAACCCCGGCATCGAGCGGGAAGCCCTGGATCGCCACCGTCGCGTGCAGCACGCCATCCACGATCGATGCGCCGATCACGGTCTCGCCGTCGCACGGACATATATCGGTGGCCGCGCTGAGCGCGTCGAGGTGAGTGATCGTGCCGTTGCGCCAGATAGTGGGTACGCACGACGAGCCCTGAGTAATGCATTCCACTCCGAGCACGGTACCGTCGTTCGCAACAGCGGTCGCCTCGCTGTAACCCATGCCGGGCGACCTGGGGAGGAACTCGCCGACGTACTCGGGAGGCGACCAGATGGCTGCACCGCTCGGGTTCAACGACGCCGTGGCAGCGTACCCAACCACGAGGCCCGAGTCGTTGATGGCGTGGCCGATCGCGAACATCATGGCCGCGCCGCCGACGCTCATGATGTCCGCTCGCGACACGGAACCGCCGGGCACTCGGGTGACCGGCGGCGGCGCGGTGGGAGAGTGTTCCGCCGAGCAGGCGGCAACGAACAGCGCGAACAGCGGGAGCCAGCCAGGGAGTGTGCGCATGGCGCCACCACGTGGTGAGGAGGAGTTGTAGAGCTGCCAGACTCGTGCGCCAGCCGCGCCAGTAAAGCACGTCTCACGTGCAGCCGAGACCTCCTCGCCCACGCGCCGGGCGCGAACCATCCAGGCGGGGTCGCTAGCAATCCAGGGACCACGACCGTACTCTGGCGTCCGAAGCCGCCATCCGGGCGCAGGGTGGGGTCAGGCCTGAAACCGTGGATCGATACGGCCTGCGTAGCGGCCGTATCGATCCACGGTTTCAGGCCTGACCCCACCC
>DATCXR010000217.1:0-2487 GCA_036565685.1 Gemmatimonadaceae bacterium | reverse complement strand
GGCGATGCGCCGCCGGGCCGTTGACGCCGCCGGGCCCATGAGCGTCGGCGCGCTCGCGGCACTCATGCGCGATGCGCGCTTCGTGGTGTGCAACGACACCGGCGTCTCGCATCTCGCCGCCGCGCTCCGAGTGCCGAGCGTGGTGGTGTTCCTGGCGGCCGACCCCGACCGGTGGGCTCCGCTCGACGAGGCGCGCCACCGTGCGCTCTGGGATGTGGAGAGCTGCGTGCCGCGGTGCGACGGCGCGCGTGATGTGGGCCGCGCGTGCGAGGGCGGAGTACTCTCCGAAGACGTGCTCGAGGAGATCGCGCTTCTTCCACAGCGGGAGCGTGCGTATGCCGCGTGACGGACGCAGGCTCCGCATCCTCACCTGGCATGTCCACGGTAGCTACCTCTACTACCTGACTCGCGTCCCCCACGACTTCTACATCCCCGTCAGACCCGGGCGCCCTGCCGGCTACGGCGGGCGAGCGGGGAGCTTCCCCTGGCCCGACAACCTGCACGAGGTGCCCGCCGACGAGCTGCGCGAGCTCGAGCTCGACTGCGTGCTCTACCAGTCGGCGCGGCACTACCTGAAGGATGGCCCCGAGCTTCTTTCCGACGAGCAGCTCGCGCTTCCCGCGATCTACCTGGAGCACGACCCGCCGCGCGAGCACCCTACGGACACGCGGCATCCGGTGGACGACAGCTCGATCCTGCTGGTGCACGTGACGCCCTTCAACGCGCTCATGTGGGACAGCGGCGACACCCCCACGCGCGTGATCGAGCACGGCGTCACGATCCCCAGCGACGTGCGCTACTCGGGCGAGCTCGATCGCGGCATCGCGGTGGTGAACGACCTCGCCTCGCGTGGGCGCCGGCTGGGCTCCGACGTGTTCGTGGAGACGCGCTCGCGCGTGGCGCTCGACCTCGTGGGGATGCGCTCGGAGGAGCTCGGCGGACTGGGGGAGGTACAGCCGCCGGAGCTCGCGCGCTTCGCCGCGCGCTATCGCTTCTTCTTCAATCCGATCCGGTACACGAGTCTCGGACTCGCCATCTGCGAGGCGATGATGGCAGGGATGCCGATCATCGGCCTGGCCACCACCGAGCTGGTGACGGTGGTGGAGAACGGCGAGTCGGGGTGGATCGACACGAAGCTGGAACCTCTGATCGAGCACATGAATGCTCTCCTCGACAGCCCTGCCGAAGCGCGGCGCCTGGGGGAGGGAGCGCGGCGCACGGCCGAGGAACGATTCGGCATCGACCGCTTCGCTCGCGATTGGGCCGAGGCCTTTGCCCTCGTCACGGGCACCAGCGCTCCGCGCCACGCCGCACGGCTACCCATGGCAGTACCAGGAGATCCGTTATGAAGCTGCGCATTGCCATGATAAGCGATCATGCATCGCCGCTGGCCGCGCTGGGCGGAGCCGACTGCGGCGGACAGAACGTATACGTCTCCCAGGTCGCCAGAGCGCTCGCTTCGCAGGGGCACCAAGTGGATGTGTTCACCCGCCGCGACGACCCGGCGCTTCCCATGGTGGTGAACGCGTGCGAGGGCGTACGAGTCGTGCACGTGCCGGCGGGCCCGGCCGCGCCGGTGCGGAAGGAGGACATGCTTCCGTACATGGCGGAGTTCTCCGCCTTCACCACCGGATGGTGTGCCTGCGACGATCGCGGCTACGACATAGCGCACGCGAACTTCTGGATGTCCGGGATGGTGGCGTTGGAGCTGAAGGAGCGACTGGGACTGCCGTTCGTCGTCACTTTCCACGCACTCGGGCGCGTGCGACGGCTCTACCAGGGAGCGGCCGACGGCTTCCCCGAGGCGCGCCTCGAGATCGAGGAGCACGTCATAGACGGCGCTGCCCGCGTAATTGCCGAGTGCCCACAGGACGAGCAGGACCTGCTCACCCTGTACGAGGCGGATCCGCAGCGCATCTCGATGATTCCCTGCGGAGTGGACACGACCTCGTTCCGACCTGTCCCGCGCCGCCGGGCCCGCTCCATCATCGGCCTGAAGCAGAGCGAGCGTATGGTGCTGCAGCTCGGCCGGATCGTGCCACGCAAAGGGATAGACAACGTCATCCGCGGCGTGGCTCGCCTGCGCGAGCTGCGCGGTGTGGAATGCACACTCATTATTGTCGGCGGCGACTCCGACACTCCGGACCCCGTCATCACACCAGAGATCGCCCGCCTGATGGCGGTGGCGGAGCGCGAGGGAGTGGCGAAGCAGGTGCGCTTCGTTGGACGTCGCGGACGCGATTTGCTGCCCTACTACTACAGCGCGGCCGACGTTTTCGTCACCACGCCCTGGTACGAGCCATTCGGCCTCACACCGCTCGAGTCGATGGCGTGCGGCACGCCGGTGATCGGCGCGGATGTGGGAGGGATCAGATACACCGTGTGCGACGGGGTGACGGGATACCTGGTTCCACCCGACGATCCGGAGTCGCTCGCCGAGCGGCTGGCGCTGGTGCTCACCGAGCCGCGACACCGCCAGGCGCTCGC
>DATCXR010000194.1:0-11570 GCA_036565685.1 Gemmatimonadaceae bacterium | reverse complement strand
CCGAGGCGCAGAAGCGGCTCAGCGTGGGAGACGCCGGCGTGATCGACTCACACACGATCGACTTCCCCAACGGCCGCATCGTGTCGCGCTCCATAGACGACCGCATCGGCGCCTTCGTGGTTCTCGAAGCGCTGCGCCGCTACTCCGAGCACGCTGGAGAAGCGAAGGTCGTCGCCGTGGCTACCACGCAGGAGGAGATCTCCTGGCGCGGGGGCGGCGCCGGCGTCTGCGCCACCGCGGTCGGTGCGCAGATGGCGATCGTGGTGGACGTGACCTTCGCAACCGACCACCCGGGGATCGAGAAGAAGGAAGTCGGGGACCACCCCATCGGCAGCGGCCCGGTACTCACCCGTGGATCGATCATCTCCCCGGTGGTCTTCGGAATCCTCCGTTCCACCGCCGACGAGCTGAAGCTCCCTTACACGCTGCACGCCGCCGGCCGCGACACCGGCACCGACGCCGATGCCATTCACGTAGCGCGCGAGGGGATCGCTACCGCCGTCCTCTCCGTCCCCAACCGCTACATGCACTCCCCCAACGAGCTCGTGAGCCTCGAAGACCTCGACCGCGCCGCCACCCTCATCGCCGAAGCCTGCCGGAAGGTGGGAAAGGGGACGGACTTCACGGCCAGATGATGGAAGGGCAGGGTTCAGGGTTCAGGGGATAAGGAAACAGGAAACAGGAAACAGGAAACAGGTTACTGCCTCGGGGTAGAGGGCTTTGTCCCCACGAGCCGGTACCTGTTTCCCGTTTCCTGTTCCCTGTTTCCTTCAGTACGCCGTTCCTGAACCCTGAACCCTGTAGTCCCTGAACCCTGCCGTTCTCACCCCCCCGCCCTCCTCTTTCCCATGATCACCCAGGAGGCGGCGCCGCGGACGGCTCTTTCCTTGTCGCGGAGGAGGGACTGCAGGGCGGCGAGGGAGCCGCTGGCGTTCACCTGACCGAGGGCGTGAACGGCGGCGACGCGTAGAGGGGTGGAGCGCTTCTTCATGAGCAGGCCCTTGTCGGTGCGGGCGATCTCCACGAGCTTCTCGATCGCTTGCGGCGTGCCGAGCTGTCCGAGCGCAGCCAGCATAGCCATCTGGACTCGACTGTCGTCCTCGCGGTCGAGCGCGCGGATGAGCGAGTTCACCGACTTGCCGTTGGTGGTCATGTTGATCACGCTCGTGCGCGCGGAGGAACCGCCCACGCCATCCGTGGATGCCGGCGTTGTGCGGCTGCTTCCGAGCTTCGCGAGCGCGCCGGCCGCGGCGGTCCGCACACGGTCGTCCTTGTGCTCCAGCAGCCGCACCAGATCGCCCTCGGCTTCGGATGCGCGCATCTCACCGAGCAGATCGACCGCGTTCCGGACCACGTACCAGCGAGGATCGCCGAGCATGTGCATGAGCGCGCGGATACCGGTGCCGATGCGAAGAAGCGAATCGTAGTAGACGCGCCGGTCGGTGAGTGACGGGGCTTCCATGAGAGCATCGACCAGCGCCTCCGAACCGGCATCCGCGGTACGCTCGAAGATGGTCATGTATCGCTCGTAGCTCTCGTGCCGCCGGGGCAGGAGGCCCGCCACGCACTTGAGAAGGGTTGGCGTCGCGAGTCGGCGGATCGTCACGCCGAACTGTCGCTTTATCGCACGATCCTCGAACTTCTCCTCGCGCTCGATGATCCCGTGGAACACGTCGGCAACTATATCGAAGCGCTCCTTGTGGGCGGAGTCCGCGGCGAGCTTCAGGAGCGCATCGAGCGTACGTGATGCCGAGGGCGACGAGCGAGCGCCATCGAGTTGTTCGAAGAGTTTGACCATCGAGCCCTTCGGTGTGCCGTTCGCCGAGAAGACCTGGAACATCTGCTCGGGATCCTGGTCGCGCAGGATCTCTCCCCCGTGCACGCGAACCGCATCGTCGCAATCGCCATCCGCGTCGATCTCATCCATCTGTGGCGCGGCGTCGTCCTGCAGCGCGGCGGCGTGCGCCGGTATCGAGGTAAATAGCGAGACGTCCGGGATCATTCCGGGCATCTTCACCGTGGACGCCTCGGCGGCTGGACGGGGAGCGGGGAGCGTTTCGACCTTGATGTGAATCGTACGCGCGTCGAGCGCGCGCAGACGCTCGAGAACGTTCTTGCCCCCGTCGCCGGGCACCGGTTCGCTCGCCAGGATCCGTGCAAGGAGGAGCATGTCCGTGGGCGCCGCACCCTGCACCACCGTGAACTCGAGTACGGAGTGACCGATCAGTTGCGCGGTGAAATCCTGTGCGCCGGTATAGTGATCAGGGACGAACTCGTCATTCACCGACAGCCGCCAGTCGCGCGCCTGGATCGTTACTGCACCCGCTCGTGAAGCACTCACCAGCGCGCTGAGCGACGCGATCTGGGCTTCGTAGGACTCCGCGTCATACAGCAGTAGCCAGACGAGCCGGGCGTAGTGGCGCGCGAAAGTGAGCTGGATGTCCATACCGGAGGAGCACCGAATCGTTCAGATGATTGGCGGCCGCACCGCCGCGTCAGGCCGGCTCGACGGCATGCCGGATTCTTTCATATCCTGATCAACGACACTCCAGTCCCCCGATGGGTAACACCCTCGCGGCGCAGATGGCGCGCCGATCCGGAGACGCGCGGCTGGCAGCAACGGAGGCCGGGGAATAGAATTCGGAACACGCGCCCATTCTCGCGGGATGGACGAACACTCTCCCACACGATCACCAGTTGCATGCGTATCAGTCACATCCGCGGTGCGGCGCTTGCAGTGGCCGCCGCGCTGGTGGCGGGCTGCTCCGCCGCCACCCAAAAGGTCGGAGCCGCGCCTGCGGCAATCAGTGCCCGTAGCGACGGCGACACGACTCTCCTGCGGCGAGACATAAATCATCTCGCCAGCGATGCTCTCGAGGGACGGCTCACCGGCACGCCCGGCAACGACAGCGCCGCTGCGTACATCGCTCGCCGCTACGAGCTGCTCGGTCTCGACGTCGTGGGCGACACCGCCGGCCGTGATTGCATCCCGGTCGGCTCGTTCGAGAGCTCGCTCGAGAAGGAGACGGGGAGCCAGGTAGCGCTGGAAGCCCGAGAGGGCACTGCCTGCCCTGCGCCATACCTGCAACCGTTCACCGCGCGTTCCGTGGCCGCGGCGCACGCCGGTCTCGACACGGCGCTCGCCACCCAGAACGTCGTTGCGCTCGTTCCCGGAACGGATCCGGAGCTGAAACAGCAGTACGTGGTGGTCGGCGCGCACTTCGATCACCTCGGCCGTTCGTCCTTCGGATCGATGGACCCGGCCGCCGGCAACGCCATCCGTCATGGAGCGGACGACAACGCGTCGGGTACGGCGGCGGTGATGGAGCTCGCACGCCTCTTCGCGCGCGAGCCGGCACGCCGCTCGATCATCTTCGCGAACTTCAGCGGTGAGGAGCTGGGCCTCCTCGGCTCGCAGTACTTCGTGGAGCACCCGCCCGTGCCGCTCGAGAGCATCGATGCCATGCTGAACTTCGACATGGTGGGCAGGATGCGCGACAACAAGCTCATAGTGTACGGGGTCGCCACCGCGAAGGAGCTGAGCGACATCATCGACAGCACCAACGTCGAGCCGAAGATCTCCGTCGCGGCGGTCGGCGACGGCTACGGACCATCCGACCAGAGCTCCTTCTACGCGGAGGGGATTCCGGTCCTTCACTTCTTCACCGACCTGCACGAGGACTACCACCGTGCCACCGACGTGGCGTCGAAGATCGACGTAGCCGACGAGGCGCGAGTAGTGAACTACGCCGAGCGGATCGCGCGGGCGATCGCCGACCGGCCCGCGCGCCTCACCTACGTGCGGAGCGCGCAGCCACGCCAGATGACCCAGGGCGATGGCAACGGTGCCTACTTCGGCTCCATACCCGACATGTCGGCCGCCGATGTGGTGGGCGTACGGCTCATGGGCGTCACGCCGGGGAGCCCGGCCGACAAGGCCGGAGTTCGCAAGGGCGATGTGGTCGTGGAGTTCGGCGGGACGGCGGTGAAGGACCTCTACCAGTACACCGACGCGCTCCGCGCCCACAAGCCGGGAGACGAGGTAACGGTCGTGGTGGAGCGCAACGGGAAGCGCGTGACCGTCACGGCCCGCCTCGGATCGCGCGGTGGCAATGAATAGCGCGATCCCGAAACCGGCAGATTCGGGGTACACCATATCCACTGCCGTACCACTGTACTGGGCGCGCTACGGTCCCCAGGGAGCGCCACAGCTGCTGGTTCTGCATGGCGGTCCCGGTGCACACCACGACTATCTCCTTCCGCAGATGCTGGAGCTGGCCGATACGCACGAGCTGATCTTCTACGATCAACGTGGCGGCGGCCAGTCGCGAACCGACGACCGGACGCCCATCACATGGGAGACTCAGGTACAGGATCTCGCGCTCGTCGCGCGTGAGCTGGAGCTGAGCCCACTCTCACTGGTCGGCTACTCGTGGGGCGGTCTTCTGGCGATGCTGTACGCCGTCGACGCGTTCGGCGGAGGAGGTCCGCCGCTCCCGCCAGGCGCGCCCGTACCCGCGCGCATGGTGCTCATCGATCCGGCCCCGGCCACGCGGCGGATGCGGCGCTCGTTCGAGAGCGAGCTTGCGCGCAGACAGGGAAGTCCGGAGGTCGCGCGACTCCGCGAGGAGCTCTCCGCTTCGGGACTCAGGGAGCGGGATCCCGACGCTTACAGGAAGCGCGCGTTCGAGATCAGCGTATCGGGCTACTTCGCGCATCCGGAAAGAGCGCGCGATCTGACTCCCTTCCGCGTCATGGGGCGCGTGCAGGATTCCATCTGGGAGAGCCTTGGCGACTACGATCTTCTCCCCGCGCTCGCGCGCGTCCGCTGCCCCGCGCTTATCGTTCACGGCAAGGGGGATCCCATCCCGCTTTCGGCATCGGAAGCGCTCGCGCGCGCGCTTCCGGATGCGCGGCTCGTCGCGCTCGATGAGAGCGGACACGTGCCGTACGTGGAGGCACCCGAGGAACTGTTCCGCGCAGTCCGCGATTTCCTCCAGGAGACCGCCGCGCGTACAACGCTTCTGACTCGCACCTGATTCATGCAGCAAACCGACGAAACCGTCCAGCCTCGCGTCGCGACACTGCACGTCGACGGGAAGAACATCATCGTGTCGGTCCTGGTTTCGTACGATGGCGTGGAGTACGTCGGTCGCCTCTGGTTCAACGATGTCGGTTCCGACGACGAGGGTGTTCCCGACCGTGGTCCGCTCTCCGGACGCAGCAAGGGGGAAGTGGAGGCGTCGGCGAAGAAGCTGACCGAATCGGAGCTCCTCGCTCGTTACAGGCGCGCGCTCACCAACAAGCGGCGTTACCTGGCGCTGCGCGCGACCACCAACGAGCTGCTGCGCAACGTTCGTTACCTCAACCAGGTCGCCATCTCGATGCGCGCGGGTCTCATAGATCAGGAGGGAGCCGAGCAGGAGATCGACTTCGCCGAACATCAGTTGCACGAGATCGTCGCTCGGCTTCGCGAAGTGGCGGGCGTGGAAGCGAACGGGCGTGGCTCGTGACTGACGGCGGCGGGAAGGCAGTGACTGCACGCATCACGCCATACGAGCTGATCCTCGAGCCGCTCGAATCGAGCGTGTTCCCGGCTATCAGGGCCGAGGCCGAGCACAGGGGGAAGGATGCGCGTCGTCGCGACCAGTTTCTCCTCCTCGGCACGGTGGCAGCTGCACTCGGCGAGATGATGGCCGACGACGCGCCGAGCGACGCCGTGGACGAATACGGAGAGCTCCTGTACCAGGGCTACCAGTTCTGGTCGTTCGGGCGCCGCCTCTACTTTTTCGACACCGCTATCACCGACGGGCTCACCGCGCGCGAGTACGCGATGGATGGCTGGATCCTCGCCGCGCCGCCCGCGTGCTACCTGCAATTTCCCTATCAGCGTATCTGGGCGCGCGTAGGTGCGGACCAGCCGTTCGAGCCGGTGGACGGATGCTTCGTCGTGGTGGACGACACTGCCCCTGCTCCGCAGGCCGGTGCGCACCTCCGCGCGCAGCTCGTGCTGGGCGTTCGCACCGATCGTCCGGGCGTGTCGCTGATGTCATATCGCACCGATCTGGATCCGTATTCGGTGTCGCGCCTGGCACGTACTCCCTGGCGCGAGGAGGGTGATCCCTTCGCGAACGCGATCCCCGGCGGAGAACGAAAGGGCTACCGCACCCTCGCCACGACGAGCGAGCTCGAGGCGCTCGTTCTGCGCGCCTTTCACTATCTCGATAACCACCCTCACGCGCTCATCTCGCACCCCGGTTCCTCGAAGGAAGGCGAGCCTCGGCTCCCATGGATCGAAGTGCGGACCGTCTAGATATCATCGCGGCTGTTCAGCAGCATCTCGGGGGCTGGGTTCATCGCGCGGACCTGCGGAGGCGGAGGTCGCGGAGGTGAACTGAGAGGACGCGGAGAACGACTCCGGACTGTAAGGCCTTCTCTGGCCGCTCCGGCTGCAGCTCGGCGTCCGAGTCCCTCTCGGTCAAGGAACGCGGAGAACGCGGAGAACGCGGAGGAGCGCGGAGAACGCGGAGAAAAGCCCTACAGCCGAGATCCCGAACCATGGGTCTTAAGGGGAACTGCTCCCGCACCCAGAGCCCTGCCCACCCGGGCAGGACTGGAGGTGAGGGAGCAGTTCCCCTAAGAGCTCCTGCTCGAGATCCCGGCCCTATTGGTTTTCTCCGCGTTCTCCGCGCTCCTCCGCGTTCTCCGCGTTCCTTACCGAGAGGAAGCTTTCCTCCGAGAAGCAGCCAGTCTCACGATCGTGATGCCTGCTGCCGAAGGACGTTCTCCGCGTCCTCTCGGTTCCCCTCCGCGACCTCCGCGTCCGCAGGTCCGCGCGATGTACCGTCCGTCGCGATGACCCCGACCAGCCGCGATACACCACGGCCCCGCACGTCCGCGCGATGAGACATGCCCTCGAGATGAACCCGGCAAGCCGCGCCAGAGCTTCCCGATCACGCACCGAAGGCTATCTTTCCCGACATGGATCCCCGTACCGTGGCGCATGTGCTCGAGCAGATAGGTGACCTGCTCGAGCTGCACGGCGAGAACCGCTTCAAGACGGCGGCCTACCGCAACGCGGCGCGGACGATGTCGGGACTGCAGGTGGATGACATCCGGCCGCTCGTGCGCTCCGGAGAGATCGCCACCATGAAAGGGATCGGCCCCGCGACCCTCTCCGTCATCCAGGAGATGGCGGCGACCGGCGACTCGAGCTACCACGAGCAGCTGAGCGAGGATACCCCCGAAGGACTCATCGAGATGCTCCGCGTACCGGGGCTCGGCACCTCGAAGATCCACGCCATCCACGAAGGCCTCGGCATCGACACTCTGCACGAGCTCGAGGAAGCGGCGCGAGATGGTCGTCTCGCGCGACTCCCCCGCTTCGGCAAGAAGACCGCCGAGAAGATCCTCAAGGGGATCGCGTACCTGCGCGAGACGAGCGCCTTCATCCTCTTCCCGCAGGCGCTGGCGGAGGCGAAGCGACTGCTGGCTAGTGTGAGCGCCCACCCCGGTGTGCAGCGCGCCGAGATCGCGGGCTCGGTGCGCAGGCGTAACGAGGTGGCTCGTGACATCGACATCGTCGCGGCGTGCAGCGACGCGCCCGAGCAGGTGGCCGCGTCGTTCGCGCACGCACCCGGCGTCCGCGAGGCGGTCGGCGTGGGAGGACGCTCGATCACCATTCGCTTCGTGGACGGTACTCTTCTGGACCTGCATTGTGTCTCGCCGGACGAGTTCGCGATGGCACTCTGGCGCGCCACCGGCAGCGCGGCGCACGAGCGGGCGCTGCGTGATCGCGCGGAGTCGCTCGGCTTCTCCATGGAAGGCAACCGGCTCATCGATTCGTCCGGCAAGCGAGTCCCGATCCCCGACGAGGAGCGGCTCTACGGCGCGCTCCAGCTCCCCTTCGTGGAGCCCGAGCTCCGTGAAGGACGCGGCGAGATCGATGCCGCCCAGGCGGACACGCTCCCTTCGCTCATCACGCTGCGCGACATCCGCGGAGTTCTCCACTGCCACTCGCAGTACTCCGACGGCAAGGCCACGATCGCGGAGATGGCCGACGCCGCGCGCGAGCGAGGCTGGAAGTACCTGGGGATCTCCGACCACTCGCAGTCGGCGTTCTACGCCGGCGGCCTCTCGCGCGACGCGGTGCGCCAGCAGCACGCCGAGATAGATCGCATCAACGAGGAGATGGACGGCTTCCGCGTTCTCAAGGGAATCGAGGCGGACATCCTGGCAGATGGCACCGTGGACTATGATGCCGAGCTGCTCGACAGCTTCGACTACGTGATCGCGTCGGTGCACTCACGTTTCGCAATGGAGCGCGAGGCGATGACCGACCGCGTTCTGAGCGCGCTCGACGATCCGCACGTCGCCATCCTCGGCCATCCCACGGGGCGGCTCCTCCTCACGCGCGATGCGTACGCCATAGATATCGAGGCCGTGATCCAGAAGGCCACCGAGGTGGGAGTGGCCGTGGAGTTGAATGCGGACCCGCATCGGCTGGACATTGATTGGCGCTACTGCCAGATGGCCAGGCAGCTCGGCTGCACCATCGAGATCGGACCCGACGCGCACTCGCCTGGTGGATTGGACAACATGGAGATCGGGATAGGCGTGGCGCGCAAGGGGTGGCTCGAGGCGAGCAACGTTCTCAACACCGGAACCGCGGACGACGTGCTGCTCTGGGCGCGCTCGCGCCGGGAGAGCTGACGTGGCGAAGGTCAAGCGCCGCCGAGTGAGGGTAACGCCCGAGCTGGCCGCGCTGTACTACGATCGGCTCGCCGAGGCCTACCCCGACGCGCACTGCGCCCTCGATCATCGCAACGCGTTCGAGCTGCTTGCCGCGACCATCCTCAGCGCGCAGTGCACCGATGCGCGCGTCAACATGGTCACTCCCTCGCTCTTCGCTCGCTACCCCACGGCGCGCGAGCTGGCCGACGCCGGGCAGGAAGACATCGAAGAGATCATCCGGAGCACGGGCTTCTTCCGCAGCAAGGCGAAGAGTCTCATCGGCATGGCGCGAGCTCTCGTGGAGCGGCACGGCGGCGAGGTGCCGCGCACCATGGACGAGCTGACCGCGCTCCCCGGAGTCGGGCGCAAGACCGCCAACGTCATCCTCGGCAATGCCTTCGGCCTGAACGAGGGCGTGGTGGTGGATACCCACGTCGCGCGTCTCTCGCACCGACTGGGCCTCGTCACGGGCGACGACCCGGTGAAGATCGAGCTCAAGCTCATGAAGCTCGTTCCGCGCGAGCGGTGGACGATGCTCTCGCATCTGCTGATCGAGCACGGTCGGCAGGTGTGCGATGCTCGCAAGCCCCGCTGCGGAGAGTGTGTTCTGGCCGACACCTGCCCATCATCTACCATATGACCAACGAACGACGCTACTGGCTGGTGAAAACGGAGGCCGACTGCTTCTCCTGGGACGACCTCTGGAAGTCCCCGAAGCGCACGACCTTCTGGGACGGCGTGCGGAACTACCAGGCGCGCAACATGCTCCGCGATGATTTCAGGAAGGGCGATCTGGTTTTCTTCTACCACTCGAACTCCGACCCCAACGAGATCGTGGGCGTGTGCGAGGTAGTGCGGGAAGGGTATGCCGACCACACCGCGTTCGATCCGACGGAGCAGCACTTCGACCCGAAGAGCGATACGGACAAGCCGACCTGGTACATGGTGGATCTGCGCGCGAAGGAGCGATTCAAGCATCCGCTCACGCTCGCCGAGCTGCGAAAGGTGCCGGGGCTCGAGAAGATGGAGCTCCTGAGGAAGGGGAGCCGGCTGTCCGTGCAGCCCGTGACGAAGAAGGAGTGGGAGATAGTCTACGCTCTCGGCATGAACGGCGAGCGGGCTGCATCTCCCGCGCGTGCCCGTTAGCTTTCTGCTCCTCGCAACGGCGTCGTGGACGGCGAGCCCGGCGGCGTACTTACTCGAATCACGCATGGCGAGCCGATCATGACGAAGAAAGCGACCATAGACACCAACCGCGGCACCATCGTCGTGGAGCTGTACGACAAGGAAGCACCGAAGACGGTGGAGAACTTCGAGAAGCTCGCCAATAGCGGCTTCTACGATGGAGTGAAGTTTCACCGGGTCATCCCCGACTTCGTGGTGCAGGGCGGAGATCCGCTCTCGCGAGATCTTCCCCCTGGTGACCGGCGCATCGGCACCGGCGGCCCGGGGTGGACCATCAAGTGCGAGACTGCCAACAACCCGCACAAGCACGAGGTTGGTGCGCTGTCCATGGCGCATGCCGGGAAGGACACCGGCGGCAGTCAGTTCTTCATGGTTCTGAACGAGGCCAACACGCGTCACCTCAACGGCGTTCATACCGTGTTCGGCAAGATCGTCGAAGGGCAGGACGTGATGCGGCAGATCAAGCAGAACGACTCGATGACCAGTGTGCGCGTAGAGTAGCGCGCGATCCATCCACGCATCTCTCGAGGAGAAACGAGAATGTCCATGCCGCTGCCGCAGGACAAGCAGGGCGGTCTGATGGGATTGATAGTCGGCGGTATCCTGCTGTTCGTGGTGCTTTACGGAATCGTCCATCTGACGAACGTGCATTACGCCAATCTCGAGGCCGCCAAGCCCGCTGCTGCTGCGCCCGCCTCTTGACCGCGCGTCCGATCGGCGTAAATTACTAACCCGTCAGTTATTTCAAGGCGCCCTAGCGGCGCCTTCTAATTTGCCCGGGAACTAACTGACTAGTCGTTTACTTAAGAGAACATCATGATCGCCGATACCGCTAATCCAGAGCCCAAGTGGCGCCGACTACCCGAGGAACGGCCTCGGCAGATCATCGAAGCCGCCCTCGAAGTCTTCTCCGAGCACGGCCTCGCCGCTGCCCGCCTCGAAGACATCGCCAAGCTCGCCGGCGTCTCCAAGGGCACCATCTACCTCTACTTCCCCAACAAGGAAGCGCTCTTCTCGGAAATGGTCCGGGAGATGGTCGGCGAATCCATCACCAGCGCCCAGATCCGCATCACCGGCGGCACCGACTCCGCCGCCGAGAAGTACGCCAGCTACATGAGTGCCGTCTGGGACAAGATCCGCTCCCCCACCTTCCACAAGCTCCATCGCATCGTGGAAGCCGATCTCAAGAGCTATCCCGCTCTCATGCAGTTCTTCTTCAGCGAGATCTCGCTCCGCTCCATGAGCGTGGCCGCCGGAATCGTCCGTCAGGGAATCGAGTCGGGTGAGTTCCGCGATGTGGACCCGGATGCGGTCACCCGGATTCACCACGCAGTGCTCATCAAGCACGGGGTCTGGTGTGGCAAGAGGGAACAAGTCCCCTTCGTCGCGCATCTCTCCGACGAACAAGTCCTCGCACAACTCCTCGACTTCATGCTGCACTCCATCCTCCGCACGCCAGCATCCTTGCAGGCCGCTCCCCCGAAGGGAGCCCAGCAATGATCTCGCATCAACGACTTCCACGGCGCTTCGGCGCCGTTCTCATCCTCCTCGCCAGCGTGACCCTGGCCCCGACTGTGGCAACGCAACAGCCGGCTCAGGATACCGCCCTCGCACACCCCCTCTCGCTCGGAGACGCGGCGCGCTTCGCCAGC
>DATCXR010000157.1:0-1652 GCA_036565685.1 Gemmatimonadaceae bacterium | reverse complement strand
GGAGTACGCCATCCACTGTGATTGTCGCAAGCCGGCGCCCGGCCTCATCGAGCGCGCCGCGCGCGAGCTGAACGCGAGCGCGAAGGACGCGTGGCTCGTGGGCGACATCCTGGACGACGTGGAGGCCGGGAGCCGCGCCGGGTGTACGACGGTGCTTCTCGACAACGGTAACGAGACGGAGTGGATTCTCGCTCCAGAGCGCCGGCCAGATTACATAGTGCGCGATCTCGACGAGGCAGCGGACTTCATCGTTTCGGCGGAGGTTTCCGCGCCCCCGCTCATGGAACGCCCGGCGATGGACGTGAGGCGATGACGTGCGGCGGCTGGCGCGACGCCCGGAACGTGCTCTGCGTGCGGCTCGATGCGCTGGGCGATGTGCTCATGTCCACGCCAGCCATCCGCGCGCTGAAGGAGTCGCTTCCGGAGCGGAAGGTCACGCTGCTCACCTCGAAGTCGGGAGCGGCCGTGGCGCGCATGGTACCGGAGATCGACGACGTGCTGGTGTACGAGGCGCCGTGGATGAAGTCGTCGGGGCCGCTCGCCGCGCTTCCCGAGCGCGCTGCCATGGATCTCGAGATGGTAGATGATCTGCGCGCGAAGGGCTTCGACGCGGCGGTGATCTTCACCGTCTACTCGCAGAGCCCTCTGCCGGCCGCTCTGTTCTGCCATCTGGCCGCGATCCCGCGCCGGCTCGCGCACTGTCGGGAGAATCCGTACGCACTCCTCACGCACTGGGTGAAAGAACAGGAGCCCGAGGGCTTCGTGCGACACGAAGTGCAGCGCCAGCTCGACCTCGTCGCGAGCGTTGGTTGCCACGCTCGTGATGCGCGGCTCTCCATAGCGGTGAGCGACGCGGCGCGGGCGAGCGTACGCGCCAAGCTCACGGCACGCGGCGTGGATCTCTCCGCGCCGTGGCTGGTGGCGCATCCCGGTGCCACGGCTCCCTCGCGCCGCTACCCTGCAGAGCTGTTCGCCGAAGCCGCACGGCTGATCGCGATCGAGTACGGCGAGCAGGTGGTGTTCAGCGGGAGCGCGGGCGAGCGCGAGCTGGTGGACGGGGTCCGCCACGCTATGGTGGAACCGTCGTTCACCCTCGCGGGAGATCTGGACCTCGCCGAGCTCGTGGCGCTGGTAGCGGAGGCGCCGCTGCTGGTATCGAACAACACCGGCCCAGCGCACATCGCGGCCGCCACCGGAACACCGGTGGTGGACATCTACGCGCTCACCAACCCGCAGCACACGCCATGGCGCGTCGCATCGCGAGTGCTCTCGCACGACGTCCCGTGCAGGTACTGCTACAGGAGCGTGTGCCCGCTGGGGCACAACGACTGCGTGCGTCTCGTGACGCCGGCGAGCGTCGCGCGTGCGGCCGGCGAGCTGCTGGCTGCCCGACGGGAGAGGGTCGGGGTAGCAATGGAGCTTTCATGACACCTGTCTACACGCTCGGCATCAACGCGGTCTTCCACGATTCCGCTGCGGCGCTGGTTCGTGACGGCCAGATAGTGGCGGCCGCGGAGGAGGAGCGCTTCTCGCGCATCAAGCACGCGAAGCGCCCGGTTCCCTTCAGCGCGTGGGAGCTGCCCTACAACGCCATGGACTACTGCCTGAAGGAAGCGGGGATCGAGCTACGCGACGTGCAACAGGTGGCGTAT
>DATCXR010000141.1:0-3884 GCA_036565685.1 Gemmatimonadaceae bacterium | reverse complement strand
TTCTCCACCGGCTCGTCGGACACGATCACGGGCACCACGGGCCGATCGGGGGGCGGCCCCTCCCGATCGCGGCCGCGCCTGCGCGCGGCCTCCGGACCCAGGTCCGCCGCCAGAACGAGCGGTCCCCACATGATCGCGGTGCGGCTCGGCTGGTCGGGCGTGGGCTCCAGACGCAGCGACTTGGGGAGCGTCACCTCCACCACGTCGCCGCTTCGCCAGGTGCGCTTGACGTCCACGAAGTCGCCCACCGGCGTCGGAGACTCGTACATCTTGCGACGATTCCCGCGAGAACCAGCCGTGAGCTGGGTTCCCTCCACGGGTAGCTTCACCTCACTGCCGTTGACCTTCACCGAGAAGCCATCGGTCACCCAGTAGGGGCGGCGCAGCGAGAGGGTGAACTCCTTCGGCGAGCGAAGGGTGAGCGTGAGCTTCACGTTCTCGCCCTCGGGGAAGTTCGTCTCGTTCGTGATGTCCACTCCGGCCGCGCTCCACTTCGCGGTCGAGGGCGCGTACTGGCTCACCCAGAGCCGGTCACCCGACTCGTAGTAGACTCCGTCGCCGTGCAGGGCGTGGTTCTCCATTCCGGTCCCCACGCAGCAGGTGAAGCTCTCGAACATGTCCTGGTACTCGTGCGTCACCCCGCGACCCACGGGCACCATGTAGCACATCCGGCCGTCCTCGCGATTGATGGAGGCGAGGGCATGGTTGTACATCGCCCGCTCCTGAAAGTCGCCGTAGTGCGCGTTGGGGACGACCGAGAAGAGCTGGCGGCTCAACTTGAGCATGTTGTAGACGTTGCACGACTCCGAGGTACGGCCGTCCACGCGGGCGCCGAGCAGGTCGGGCGGGCCGAAGTACTCGTCGGTGCCATCGCCCCCGGTGGAGAAGCTGTGGTTACGGGCGACGATATCGTAGAAGTAGGTGGCCGCTATGAGGTCGGAGGGGGAGCCGGTGTAGATGTAGCGGGCGGCGTTGCCGATGAGCTTCGGGATCTGCGTGTTCGCGTGCTTCCCGCCCAGGTTGTCCTGGTGACGCTCGAGCGGTTCCACGAAGGCCGTCTGCTCGAAGTCCTGGGAGAACTTCAGCCACCGCTCATCGCCGGTGTCGTGGTAGAGGTCCACGAGCACCTCGTTCATCCCGCCAAACTCGGTGTCGAGCATGTGCTGGATCTGCGTGGCGTCGAGCTTCGAGAGTACGCTCTGGGCCCAGGCGGCGAACTTCGTTTCCACGTCGAGCGCGGTACGGTTCCCCGTGTGGCGGTAGGCGTCGCGCAGCCCCGCATAGGTCTTGTGCAGGGTGTACCAGGGTGACCACTGGCCATTGAGGTCGAAGGCGGCCGCCTTGATCTCGCCGCGCGCGAGCGCCTCGAAGCACTTGCGTCCACCCTCGAGGGCGCTGAGATAGCCGTCGCCGTGCTTGTCCTGCACGACCTTGAGCTCGTTGACGATGTAGGTCGCGCGGTCCTTGAAGCGCTGGTCGCCGGTGGCGGTCCACATGAGGCTTATCGCCGAGAGGTAGTGGCCGGCGATGTGGCCGGTGAGATTGCGCCCCCCGCCATCCCAGCCCCCGTACGGCTTGGCCTTCGGCTCGAGGCCGGCGGTCTTGCGGTAGTAGGCGAGCATCCGGTCGGGCTCGAGCTCGAGGAGGTACTTGATGTCGAGCTCCTGGGCGTGCCGGAGCGGTCCGCCGGTGAGGCGAACGTCCGCGAGGGGGAGGGGGCGGGCGCGCACCGTGGTGCCTTCGGCGCTCCCGCTCCGCGAGGCGAGGGAGAGCGGGAAGGGCTGGGCAACGCCTTTCGCGAAGGGGATGGCGTTAAGGAGGGGTACGGCGCCCGTACCGACGCCGATCTTGAGGAGAGTACGGCGAGAGAGCGTCATGGAGTCCTCGTGGGGCAGGGTGAAGCCGTTTGGGTGTCTCCGCCGTAGTGGTGGCGGTTCCATGGCATCGCTGCGCATCCGTTGTCGCGGCGGCGGACACGGATGGGCGGGGGCGCGGCCGTTGCGCCCCCGGGCTGATGGATAGAATATCCAGCGCCCCGGAAAGCGCAAGCGCTTACATCGACGCTGGCGACCTCGGGCACGGGCGCGCATGAACGCACCACGATGCGAAGAGCGCCGCGGAATACCTTCTTCCGCGGCGCTCTCCATTGATTGGCGGCCTGCTCGCCGCGAGCGAGCTCGCGGCCTAACTCACTTCGCCTCCCCGCATCCCGGCATCCGGAAGGCGCCGATCCGCGTGGAGTAGTTGGTCGCGCCCTTCTTCAGGTAGTCGCCCACGTACCAGATGGTGCAATCGTCGGACGGGTCCACCGCGGTCTGCGTGTAGTCCTCCCAACGCAGCGTGTTGGTCTGTGACCCCTCTCCCTCAACCAGCACCGTCTCGCGCAGGGAGAGCACGCCGCCGGGGTCGCCCGAGAGCTGGCCCGCGAAGCGCTGGCCGGCGTAGTGCGGGGTCCCGCCGAACGAGTAGCCAATCCCGATGTTCCCGTTCCGGTCGATCGCCGGGCTCGCGAGCCAGCGGTACGATGAGTCGGGCGCGAAGGTGCCCTGCTGGAAGAGCTGTACATCGCGGGCGCTGTCGAGTCGGAATTCGTACCAGCGCACTCCGCCACCGCCAGCGGTGGTGTTCACCGAGTGCACGGCCACGATCGACTCGCGATCGCCGATCCGCCGGTAAACCACGCGCGACATGATCTTGTCGCCCTGGGCGTCGAGGCGGTTTCCCGTCCCCGGCTGCGGCACGCAGCTCGTGAGCTGGCCGCCGCACAGGTAGTGATAGGGAGCCACCGCGACCTTCTCCGGACCGGTCACCCTGGTCTTCGATGGATCCGCCCAGTCCACGTGGTACTTCCACACGTAGATGGAGCTGTCGCTCAGCCGACCCCTGAGCTGCGTACCACCCGCAGCCAACATGATGTTGGGGGAGCCCGCCGGCGGGAGCTGCTTCCCGTCGAGATCCGCGTTGTTGAGGAAGTTGACGCTGTCGATTATCACGCACTGCTCGGTGGCCGGCTCTCCCTTCAGCATCTTCGCGCGATCCACGACGCAGGCGTGCTTCTGGATCACCTGGTCGCCGGTGCTGGTCGGGACGTAGTAGCCGTCGGGCCACACGGCCGGTCGCGGATAATCGGGGAAGAGCGGGCGCACGAACTCGTACCGGTAGTAGGGACCAAAGGGGTCGCTCCCCTGGCTCACGGCGTAGCAGATGGCGTACGATCCCTTGTCGCGGCTCCTCGCCGCGCGCCGCTGCGCGCGCAGTCGGTCGTCGGCCCGCGCGGATGTATCGGACGGGGGCGGAGGAGGCGGCTCGTAGAGTCGCTCGGCCTTCCCCGGCTGGCCGGGCTGCCCCTGCTGGCTCTCGCTCGCCGGCTCGTGCGCCTCGGGGGCCTGCGGCTCATCGGGGCGCAGCGGGAGCCGTGAGAAGATGGGCATCACGACGAGCCAACGGTCCGCGAGCTGGTCATAGCGCACCACGGCGTCGCCGTTGTTGCGCTCATCGCACCCGCCGCCAAAGCCGCGGAACACGTTGTTGGTCTCCACCGGACCGTAGAGAACCTTGCCGGTGGTGTCGTACTTCTTTCCCTTCTTCGTGAAGATGGCCATCCGCGAGTTGACGGTCTGCACGATGTGGTCGGGCCCCGCCGCGAGCGAGTTGTCGGAAGGGTTCCGCATCCGCGCGCTCCCCTGCGGACCGACGAAGCCCTCGCCCAGCCCCTCGAAGCTCGCCGCGAGAGCGGCGGGTGGTCTCGATCCCTCCGATGTCTGCTCCACTTCGCCCGAGCCGGGCGAGGTGGTCATGATGGGAGCGGCGCCTGCACGAGTACCGGGCTCGCGCGCCTCCGCACCCTCCGGCTCGGGCGCCAGCGCATACTCCGGGAGGCGGCT
>DATCXR010000129.1:0-9267 GCA_036565685.1 Gemmatimonadaceae bacterium | reverse complement strand
CCCGCCGATCGACAGTCACGAGAGAGACGCGGGCGTGGTGCGACTCCGCGCAGTGCCCACCCCGCTTGCGGCGGCGCGCCCGGCTGGAGGCGTGGTCGTCATGGCGCGGACGGAGATACCCGACTCCGGGCCGCCCACGGTGATCCGCGTCGTCGTCACAGGTACGAGCATCGTCGGCACAGCACCTTCGCTCGACCTTCCGCGGGCCGGCTGCCCGCTCGAGCTGCTCGTGTTCAGTACCCGCGCCGAGCGCGACTCGGTTCTCGACCGGGTGCCCGTACGGACCCTGGCGTCGACCGAATGCGAGTCGGTGCACGGCCGGTTCGAGGTTGCATCGGGGAAGCGCAGCGAGATTGCGGCGCTGAAGGTGGACTCCCAGGACGTTCTCGGAGATTCCATCCCGAGCGGCCGATATTACCTCGCCGTCCGTCTCGCACGCGCCGAGCAGCCAGCGGTGCTGCTTTCCGCTGGCGAGGCGGAGCTACGACGCAAGTAAGTCGGGATTGCGCACACCCGGGTCGGGTCATGGCAACTCCCTCGCCGGTTGCGCCGGGGAAGGAGCGTGCATGTGTCCATGCGCGCACACGTCGAGAGCGGTCTTGCTCGCCCGCTGATTACGCCGACATATTCGCGGATGATCGCAAAGCCACTCTCCTTCGCGTTGGCCGTGGCGGTATTCGTGGCCGGCTGCGACGGGATCAGCGGCCGCCCGGCCGAGCGCATCGTGGTGTTCAACGCGGGGAGTCTCGCCATCCCCGTCCGCGCGGCGCTCGATTCCTTCGCGGCGCGCGAGCATGTGACCATCGCGCAGGAGAACGCCGGGAGTCTGGAGACGGCGCGGAAGCTCACCGAGCTGGGGCACATCCCCGACGTGATAGCGCTCGCGGATTACGAGGTCTTTCCGCAATACCTCATGCCGGCGCAGGTAGACTGGTATCTGAACTTCGCGCACAACCGGATGGTGCTCGCCTACACGCCGAAGTCACGATTCGCGGATGAGATAACTCCCGAGAACTGGTGGCAGATCGTTCAGCGGCCGGGCGTGCAGGTGGGGCGTGCCGACCCGAACCTGGATCCCAACGGCTACCGAACGCTCCTCACCATGCAGTTGGCCGAGAAGTACTACCGAGCACCCCGTCTCTACGACAGCCTCCTCGCGCACGCTCCCCGGAACAACGTGCGGCCGAAGGAAGCCGACCTGGTGGGGCTCGTCCAGGCAGGGGAGATGGATTACATCTGGAGCTACGAGTCGCTGGCGTCGGCGGCGGGGCTGAAGTTCGTGCAATTGCCGGCAGCAATCGATCTGAGCTCGCCCGCCGACTCGGCGCGCTACGCCACTGCGCAGGTGCGAGTGCGCGGGAAGACGCCGGGCGACTCCGTGACCTTTCGCGGTCAGCCTATCGTGTACGCTCTCTCCATCCCGAAGAAGGCGCCGCACCCCGATCTGGCGGAGCGCTTCGTGGCCTACCTGATCTCCGGCGAAGGCGCGCGCATCATGCGCGCGACCGGGCTCGACGTGCTCGATGCACCGTTAGTGGTGGGAAGCAACGCCCCGGCAGCGGTGGCTGCCGCCGCCAGGCGCGCCGACGGCCCGGCTGACAGCGTGGCCGACAGCGTGGCCGACAGCGTGGCCGACAGCTCGACGGCCAGCGACAGTGCGGCGCGAGCGGACGGCACCGCGCCATGACCCACGCCGGTACGGTGGCAGCGCTGCCGCGCTCACGCTCATCGTACCGCGTGGCGAGCGTGTTGGCCGCGCTCCTCGCGTCGCTCTTCCTGCTCTTTCTCTTCGCGCCGATCGTCCGGCTCATCGTCTCTGGCGGCGCGGGCGGGGTGGGAAGGCTTTTCTCGGACTCCGAGCTGCGCGGCGCGCTCTGGCTCACGGCGCTCACCGCCACGAGTGCCACGCTACTCGGCGTCCTCGGCGGTACACCGCTCGCCTACCTCCTGGCGCGCCGCGGCTTCCGGGGTCGTGCGGTGGTTGCCGCGCTCATAGATCTGCCGTTGCTCATACCGCATCCGGTGGCCGGGATAGCGCTGCTCCTGGTGCTCGGCCGCGAGAGCGCGGTGGGCTCCGCACTGCTGCATGCGGGCATCCGCGTGGCCGGCTCGCCGGTGGGGATCGTGTGCGCGATGCTCTTCGTGTCGGCGCCGCTCTACGTGAGCGCCGCGCGCGAGGCGTTCGCTCGCGTGGACCCGCGGTACGAAGCGGTGGGACGCACGCTCGGCGATCCAGCCTGGCGGGTATTCCGACGCGTCACGCTGCCGCTCTCTCTGCGCGGGCTCATCGCAGCGGGCGTTGTGATGTGGGCGCGAGCGGTGAGCGAGTTCGGAGCGATCGTGATTCTCACCTACAATCCCAAGGTGGTGAGCGTCCTGAGCTACGATCGCTTCACCAGCTTCGGGCTGCACGAGGCGCTCCCGGTTGCAGCGGCACTCACGATCCTCGCGCTCATCCCACTCACCGTGCTGCGTGCGCTCCGCCCCGAGAGCGGCGCGGGAGCGACGCCCTGATCGAGCTCGAATCGCTCGGCGCCCGCCAGGGCGGCTTCGAGCTGCGCGACATCACCTTCTCCGTTCCCACGGGCGGGTACGGAGTGGTCATCGGCCCCGCTGGCTCGGGGAAGACGACGCTCCTCGAGACCGTCGCGGGGATCATCCCCCAGCGCGCGGGGACGCTGCGGCTCATGGGGCGCGACATGGCCGGCGTGCCGCCCGAGCGGCGAGGGATCGGCTTCGTGTACCAGCGCGGCTATCTCTTCCCGCACCTGAGCGTGGAGGAGAACGTCGGCTACGGCTCGGCAGACCCGGCGTTCGTGCGCGAGCTGTCGGAGCGGCTCAGTGTGAACGCGCTGCTCGCTCGCGACGTGCGAGGGCTGAGCGGTGGCGAGCAACAGCTCGTCGCGATCGCTCGCGCGCTGGCCGCGCGCCCGCGCGTACTTCTCCTCGACGAGCCCTTCAGCGCGCTCGATCCCAGACGTCGCTCGCTCGTGCGCCGGACGGTGCGCGCGCTGCACGAGGAATTGCGGATGACGGTGCTGCAGGTGACGCACGACTTCACCGAAGCGGGCCTGCTCGGCGACATCGCGATCCTGCTCGACGGAGGGCGAGTGCTCCAGAGCGGCCCGCCCGAGCAGGTATTCCGCCGTCCCGCCTCGCCCTACATCGCCGAGTTCCTCGGCGCCGAGAACGTGTTCGCGGGGGAGGTGCGGGTGCTGGGCGAGCAGGGTCGACCGGCAGCGCAGCAGGGAGTGGATTCACGGAATCCCGAGAGTACATCGAATGTCGATGTATCAACCAGCGACGCTGGAGATGTTACATCGACTGGCGATGCTTCCGGAATTCCTGGCGACGGCCACGACGCCATCGAGTTCCGCACCGGCCCGCTCACGTTCTACACCGTAGGCGACGCGCACAGCGGCCTCGGCTACGCCGTGATCAGGGCCGGTGAAGTCCTCCTCTCGCTCGAGCCGCAACATTCGTCCGCGCGCAACAATTTCCGCGGCACCATCACGGAAGTGGCAACCACCGGCGCCCTGGCACACGTCACCGTGGATGTCTCTGGCATCTCCATCGTCGCCGCCCTCACCACCCGCTCCGCCGACGAGCTCTCCCTCGTTCCAGGCGCCGAGGTGTGGGTGAGCTTCAAGGCGATGGCGGTGCACTTGTGCTAGTGAGCAGAAAGCAGAAAGCAGTGAAGTGCTCGAGGGATCAGGGTTCAGGGGGCAGGGTTCAGGAACTGCCCGACGGTCGGGGCCTCGACTCCGAGGTCCTACCTGAACCCTGCACCCTGCACCCTGAACCCTAGGGTTTCACTGCTTTCTCTCAACTACCCCCCGCCATCCACCGCCGAACTTCTCTCTCACGCCGCCGCCGAGGAAGGAGAGGATGACCAGCATTGCGCCCACCACGACGTTGTTGACGAGGGCGTGGGAAGGGAAGCGGAAGTAGGCGGGGGCGAAGAGGAGCCAGAGGCCGAATGGGACGCCCAGCCAGCGGAGCGGGCGGGTGATCTCCCAGATGGCGATGATCGCAGTGGCGGCGATGAGGGGGCCGACGATGCGATCGCTGATGGATGCGTGGCCATCGTAGTGAAGGACCGACGGCGCGACCATGAGCCAGATGCCGAGAAGCGCCGAGACGATGCGCGGCCACATGTAACTTCTACCCCTCGACTATGCCGGAGCTGCGGCGCTTCAGATACTGGAGACTCGCGAGCATCTCGTCCATGGCGGGACCGATCATGAGCACCGAGATGAGCGCAGACGTGAGGCATAGAGTGCACCAGCCATGTACCAGGAGCGGCTGGATGATCACGAGCGTGATGCTCACCGCTCCGAGCGGTCCGACGGCGATGCCGAAGACGATCACCACCCACGGAAGCGTGCGCCACCGACCGTGTCCGCCGATCACGCCGCTCACCGCATCGACGAGGTAGCCAGTGGCGCCGAGCGCGGCGTCCGGAACTGGTAGCAGTCGTGAGATCGCGGAGTGAAGCACGCGCTCGCTCCCGTCGCCGAAGAAGGGCTCCCACACGTGCTGCACCACGCCGAGCTGGTAGAGCGCCAGATAGGATGCGATGCCGAACCCGACGAGAGCGAGGATGAGAATGGGGATCCGCTCGCGCCACGACGACGGGTCGTAGCTCCAGCCGGGCGGGGTGTCGCTGTCGACTCCGGCGCGCGACTCGATCGCTTCCGGTACATCGGTCCGCGGGGTGGTCACGCGAGGTCGATCAGCACATGGATCGGGTCGCCCTCCACGTCGAGGAGGTTGGCGAGCGTGCGGTTGCCGCGGCGCGTGAACTGTAGCGAGAGACGCGAGCCGCCTACACGAAGCCCGTGGATCACCAGCTCAGCCAGAAAGTGAGGGAGGAGCGGCTCGCGGACGTGGAGCTCGCGTGCTGGCGCGTCGGCGAGGATACCGGTGGCCGCCTGCAGCAGCATGAAGAAGGTTCCCGATGCCCACGCCTGTGGGGAGCAGCTCACCGGGTAGAGCACGGGGCGCAGTCCCTGCGCGCGCACCATCCCGCAATACAGCTCGGGAAGTCGGTTGTAGCGCAGGCCGTCCGCTGCGTCGTAGAGCGCGGAGAAGATGGGAAGCATCGCCGGCTTCTGCCCGGAGAGCGAGAGGCCGAGCGCCACGATCCCGTTGTCGTGGGGCCAGACGCTGCCGTCGTGGTAGCTCATCGGGTTGTACACCGAGTGGCTCGAGCTCAGCGTTCTCAGTCCCCACCCCGAGAACATGTCCGGTGCCAGTAGACGCGACGCCATGCGCGACGCGCGCACCGCGTCGGGGACGCGGCACCAGAGGAGATGCCCGGCGTTCGACGCCACGGTCGGCAGCGGCTTCTTGTTGCCGTCGAGCGCGAGAGCGAAGGTACCCAGCTCCTCGAGCCAGTAGTGATCGATGATCTTCTCGCGCAGCAGCGCTGCCTGCCTGCGGAGGAGCGTGGAACGCGCGGAGTCGCCGAAGGCGTGGTAGAGCGCGGCCATCCGCCGCTTGGCGTCGAACGCGTACCCCTGCACCTCCACGAGCGCTATGGGGGGATCAGGGAGCGTACCGTCGGGGAAGGGGACACCGTCCCACGAGTCCTTCCAACCCTGGTTCACCAGACCGTTGGGCGAGACCTTGGCGTACTCCAGAAAGCCGTCGCCATCCATGTCACCATAGTGGTCGATCCAGGCGAGCGCGCGCTCGGCGTGGGGGAGCATCTCGCGCACGAGCGCTTCGTCGCCGGTCCACCGCCAGGTCTCGTGCAGGAGGATGAGCCAGAGCGGAGTGGCGTCGATCGTTCCGTAGTAGGGGACGTGCGGTATCTCGCCCGCGCGCGCGAGCTCGCCGCGGCGGAGCTCGTGCATGATCTTCCCCGGCTGCTCCTCGGTTGCCGGGTTCACCTCCTTCCCCTGCATCCGCGCGAGATAGCGGAGCGTGTCCACCGCCACCTGCGGGTTGAGCGGGAGCGTCTGGAGCGAGACGATTATCGAGTCGCGTCCGAAGGGCGCAGAATACCAGGGGATGCCGGCCGAGATGATCGGCATCCCGTCGGCCTCGGTGTAGAGCGAGCGCACGTCGGTAACGGCATGATCGAGCGCGGAGTTGAACTCGGCGACGTTGCTGCTGAAGTGCGTGCACCCCGCGCGCCAACTGTCGTAGGCCGCCTCCAGGGGGACGCGTCTCCGCTCGATGTCGCGGTGCCGATGCGCGCGGCCGTCGCCGAGCTGCGCGGCATCGACCGGGGGGTTGACCAGCGCGTGCCACTCGAGGCGCCGTGAACGGTGCGGATCGAGACGGAAGCGCCACTTCGCCATGTGCGGGCCGATCTCGTCGGGCTCGTCGTCGAAGGCGAGGCCGCTGCTCACCAGCTCTCCATCGCGCCCGCGATACGAGAAGATCACGGAGCGCTCGCCCACGACTGGCTCGTAAAACGTGCCACGCTCGGCGCGCTTCCATCCGCGCACCTCGAAGATGTCGGCGAAGTCGTTCGCGAAGCGAAGCTCCGCCCAGAAGTCGACGGTACGCTCGAGGAAGTTGGTGAGAGTGATCCGCTCGGTGAGGCGATCATCGATGAGCAGCTCGCGACGCACGTGCACCGCGTTCGTGACGTTCCAGCTGTCGCCGCCGAACGCGGTGTCGTCAACCGCCAGATCCACCTGGCTGCTGTACATTCTGATGACCTGCGATGAGAGCACCGTCGGCGGCGTTCCGGCCAGCAGCAGCTCGTACTGGCTGAGCATCCTGGTATCGTCGTGAAAGAATCCCAGCCCGCAATGCCCTGGAGGCGTGACATCGCCTCGCTCGTTCAGGAGGAGGAAGATGCGCTCGTTCTTGAGGACGAGCGCATCCTGCACGGTGGCCCCATGGCGGCAGTCCACGGACGGATAGCCCACGGCAGCTTCCATGGTTATCGGTGCCGGTGCCAGCTCTTGCTCGACTTTCATTTTCGTAGTGTCCGTTCCGGAATCGAGCTGCTGCGTGCGCGCTCGCTCACGCTATCCTGGCCAGCTGGCCCTGCGGAGTGGCGTACCCTGCCGCCGCGGCGTAGATGCTCTCGTAATCGGCTACCATGCGGTCGCGCCCGAAGCGCTCGATGGCGCGCTCCCGGCAGCGGCGACGGTCGAAGTCATCGAGCGGGCCGCCGGGACGGATGATCTCACGCATCTCGTTCCGGTCGCGCGCGACGAAGCCGGTCACACCCTCTTCCACCAGCTCGGGGACGCTGCCACGCGGGAAAGCCACGACGGGGCAACCGCTGAGCATCGCCTCGATCAGCGCCAGCCCGAACGGCTCGTCCCACTCGATGGGAGCGAGGAGCGCGCGCGCGTCGCGGAGGAGCGGCACCTTCTCGGCCATGCCGATGCTGCCGAGCATGGTGACGTGTTCCTTGCGAAGACGCGGAGCCACCTCATGTTCGTTGAAGGCCGCATCCACCGCGTGAACCTCGCCGGCCACGCGGATCGGCACGCCGGCTTCTTCCGTCACGTCGATGGCAGTGTGCGGACCCTTCACGCGGGCGAAGCGCGCGATGAAGCACACGTAGTCTGCCGCCCGCCCGAGCCACTCGTACTTGGCTGGATCCAGTCCGTGATGGACCACGTGGGCCTGGCATACGCCTCGCTCGCGGGTCGCCTGGTCGTGCGAGATGGCCACGTAGTGCACGTCGGGGAAGTGCCGATAGAAGCCCGAGAGATCATCGTCCCGGGAGTGGTGAAGCGTGTAGACGACAGGCGGCCTCGACGTGATCCTGGTGTAGATCAGAGCACCAGCGGAATGGGCATGCACGACGTCGAAGTCCTCGTCGTACACCTGCTGCATGGCCCACGAAACGTGGTTGATGTCCTGCAGGAAGTTGGGAGGCCACTGCGCTTCCTCGTACAGGTAGCGCAACTCCGCCGACGAGGTGGAGTCGCCCGTGCCGAAAAGCGTCACTTCGTGGTCTCGTTGCACGAGCCCCTCCGCGAGCTCGGCGATCATCAGTTCGGTACCTCCGTATTTTGCGGGTGGGACTGCTACGAACGGCGTCGAGATCAGCGCGATACGCATATGGTGGGTTACCTCGTCTGCGGCTACGACATCCCTGTGCCGGCACGGCTGCGTGCCGAACGCCGCGCTGAAGCGCTCGGCGTCGCCGGATCGGGGGGCGCGGGAGCGCCAGGCGCATCCGGCACACGGGACCATACGCGCACGACGCGTGCCGGGGACCGGTGCGGAAGTGAGGCGACGGCACTGGTTCGCGTGGCACTGATCCGGACTCGAAGCACCTGGCGTGGGTGCCATTTATGCTTATGGATGCCGTCGCGCACGGTATCGACGCGCGACCGAGTTACACCACACCGGGAGGTCGAAGATGAAGCGTTGGCCCCTGCTGCTGCTCGCGTGTCTGGCGGCCTGCGGCGATGATTCCAGCGGTCCCAGGCGCGTGGTAGACAGCGAATTCGCGTTCGACGACCCGGTGGGTGACACTGCGCTCTTCGCGGGAGGCGTGGACAGCTTCCCCGCGCTCGACGTACGTCGAGTGAGTGGCGTGGTCGGAGCCGATTCGCTGACGTTCACGATGGAATTCGTGGATCCCGTAGAGCGAGCGATCACCACAGTGCCCAACGCGCTGATCGCGACGATCGCCGTAGATACGGATGACGATAGTACCACCGGCCTTCCGCTGGACGCGGACACCACGGGTGGCGCCTTCTCCTTCACCGGCCCGTTCCCTGCCAGAACCGGCGCTGGCGCGGAGTTCTTCGTATTCGTGGATTCGATCTCCGGGAGCGATGCGGAGGTCTACAGCATCCTCACCGATCAGTCGGTGGCGACCTTCCCCATGACGTACGACGAAGGCACAGTGACGATGCAGATCCCTCTCGCCGCATTCGGCATCCGCGCGGGGAACCGCTTCCGCGTCGTGGGAGTGATAGGCAACCCGCAGAGGTTGACCGATATCATCCCGGATTCGGCGAGTTTCGAGGTCGGGGGGGCATCGTAGGGTGGAGAGTTCATCGCCACAGAGAGTTCATCGCGCGGACCTGCGCACGCGGAGGTCGCGGAGGTGAACTGAGAGAGCGCGGAGAAAAGCCCTACGGCCGAGATCTCGAGCAGGAGCTTTGGGGGAACTGCTCCCGCACCCAGATTCCTGCCCACCCGGGCAGAACAGGAGGTGAGGGAGCAGTTCCCCTTTTTTTCTTTTCTGCCCCTTGCGGTTGGTAGCCTGACTCCCTGTGCAGTTCCCCTCCGCGTTCTCCGCGCTCCTCCGCGCTCTCCGCGATTTCTTTC
>DATCXR010000127.1:0-2286 GCA_036565685.1 Gemmatimonadaceae bacterium | reverse complement strand
ATCGTAACTACTCAGGTAGAGCTACTGCGGGCTGGAAGGGATGACCATTGAAGAGATCCCTGAGCACCTCGAGTGGGGAGCGACCCTGCTTACGAGCCGTGTTCAAATAACCACGGATCGTGGCGAAGTGCCGGGCACCCTCCCTCGTGCGGAAACCGCCGGAGATCTTCTGTCTGAGCTTCATCATGCGCAAGTCACGCTCGGCTTCCGAGTTGTCGAAGGGCACGCGGAAGTCGTGGAGGAAGCGCGTGACCATCGCGCGCTGCTTCCCAAGTCGCTCGAGGAGATTTCTCCCCGCTGTCCTGGGCCTCGGCCCGCCCCGGTGTCCAGCCGGAGCGGGCGGGGGCTCCGCCAGATCGCCCTCCTCGAGCAACTGCGTGTAGCGCCGCTCGTAGCGAGCGAGCGAGCGCCGCTCTAGGGCTGTGCGACCACACTGGATGGCTCGCTCCTTGGCCTTCTTCATCGCACGCAAGAGCCGCTTGAACTTCCCCGCCCACTCCTGGCTTTCCTCCTCCTCGACGAAGGTGAGATCGCGAAGCAAGTGCGCGCAGCAGAGAGAGTGATCGCACGGGTAGCGAGCGTCCGTGTACGACTCGCACCCGTCGTGCACGGCCACTCCCTCGTACGTGGGAAGGAAGCCGATATCCTCGAACGCCCCCCGGCCGCGCTTCCGGTGCACCGTGTAGTGGCTCAAGAACGGGGTGGAGAGGTCGTGCAGGTAGTGGAGCTTCTGCTCTACGAAGCAGCCCGTCTCGTCCATGTGCGAGATGGAGGATCGGTGGATGAGACCAAAGATCTCTCGCTCGGTCTCTTCGAGGCCCTCTGCCGCCCTCTCCTCGGCCGAGAGCAGGGTGGCCTGGCTCACGGGAAGACCGCTCACGATGCCAACGAGCTCGCTCGCTCGCTTGAGCGGAATGAACTGGCCCGCAGTCAGGTAGACCGAGAACGCGAGGATCTCGCTCCCATACTGCACGCCGGCTCCTCTCACATCTTCGGGAAAGTCTCCAACGGAGTAGGCCCCGCACGCCTCGCACTTGCGAGCGATGAGCCGGTGCTCGGTAACCCGGGGCCTTGCGGGCACCATGTCGAAGACCTGCCTTCGATCGACCACCTCGCTCGCGGTATCCTCCGCCGGCTCCGTGAACGCCCTACCGCAGCTCGTGCAGTGCGTGGCCGAGTGAGGGAGGATGACGTCCGGCACCGCCCGCATCTCGAGCGTCCGTCCGGGGTGACCCAGCTGCCCACCCGGGCGCTTGCCGCTCTTGCCTCTTAAGCTCTTGAGATTCTTCGGAGGATGGCGAACCATGTCCGAGCTCGGAGGTTTGGAGCTGTTGTGACTGTCCTTGTTACGAGCCGCCTCCAACGAGCGCATGCGTGCCTCGAGCGAGGCCACCTCGGCCTCGAGGGAGCCCAACTCGCTCTCCGCGATGGCGACGTAGCGCTCGAACAGCGTGCGCACCGTGGAAACGACAGCACCCGGACCTATCGGGTACGCTTTGCGTATTTCTTGCTCGAGGCTCGCCCCGAGACTCACTCGGAGCGCGTCCCACGCCTTGGCTGCCTGGTCTCGCTCGTGACGTCTTGCCACAACCACCGCTGCCGCTCTACCAATGCCGGCAGACCACCGCCAATATCAGACCACCACACCCCCTTCCAGCCCGCGATCCCTCTACCTGAGTAGTTACCAAATATCACCAGACGCCCGCAAGCTCAAATGAGCTCCGTATTCGCGCTTAACGTGGCGGCGAAGCTCCCTGCGGCGTTGTTGCCAATAGAGGGTGGCCGATGACACTCTAGTCACCCACACTGACAGCGCGCTTCTCAATTCGCGGGATAGTGCTCGAGCCCGAACCGATTTTGTTGCGCGTCGCACCTCGGCAGACTGGTCAGTCTGCGGTCCGTAGCTCGGTACAGTAGATGTTCCGATGTCCTCTCGATTGGTACGCGAGTTCCTCCCGCGCCGGTATTCCCTCCGCTTCATCTCCTCATAGCCTTCCGACCTCAGTGTAGACGGCGCATGGCGCCCAACGCCGCCTCGTGGTCATCCCCTCCCCCCTACGGCCAACAACCATAAATGCCCGGCTCCGCTTCACCTAACTACGAATTCTGGTGGCAGGCACTGGTAACCCTACCGACATCCCGATCCAGCATGGCGTACAAGCGGCTTGCGCGCGTCTTTCGCGATCAGACCCGCCCGACGGGGCTGGATCCCACCACAGGCCGGCAGGGCCAGGAATTCACTCACCCCTCGTGCGAGACGCACCTGACTGTGACGCTCTGGGAGAA
>DATCXR010000120.1:0-1766 GCA_036565685.1 Gemmatimonadaceae bacterium | reverse complement strand
GCGCCACCCGCGGTGTTCGGGCCGCTAACCCTCATAGACGCGCTGAGGCGGGCATGAGCGCGCGCGGCGGTTCGGCAGCGCCGGCCGGGGAGGCGCCGCGGCTCATCTCCCGCGATGCGGCGGAGCGGATCTGGAGCACGCTTCGATCCCTCGCGCGCGGAGGGGGAACTACGGAAGTCGGGATGGGGAGCTGGTGGTCGGGAGAGATGCGCTGGGCGCGCAACCGCACCACGATGGCGAGCGACCGTCGCGATGTGATGCTCGGCATCTGGCGCACTATCGGCGGCGTGCAGGGCGGAGTGCTCCTCAACCAGTTCGATGATGAATCGCTCGCCGCCGCGATGCGCGCGGCAGAGATGGCCGTGCGCATCAAGGGCGGGCGTCGCCTCGTGGACCTGCGGCTCCCGGCGCCTTCGTTCGACTTCGCGAAGACCGCGATCTGGAGCGATGCGACCGCCAACCTCGCCACCCGGGCACGCGCGGAGGTAGTGCGCTCCGCGGTGGAGCTCGCGACCGCGAAGGAGATGTATTCGGCTGGCTACGTGCAGGTGCGCGCTCAGAGCAGCATGCGCTTCTCCGACGAGAGCGACCCGCTCTACATCACGCTCACGCAGGCGCGCTGCTCCACGACCGTGCGCGATGCGGCGGGGACGGGGGCGGGGTGGGCAGGCCTCTCGAGCTACGACTGGGACACGATCGACCCGCGCGCGCTCGCCGAGCGTGCTCTCGAGAAGGCGCTCGCCTCGCGCGGGCCCGTGGCCGTGGAGCCGGGGCGCTACACGGTGGTGCTGGAGCCACAGGCTGTCTTCGAGCTGGTGAACGCGGTAGTCCAGGCGCTGGACCGGCACGCCGCGGAGCAGGGCGTGGGCCCCTTCACCCTGGAGCGCGATCCGAAGCTGGGCATCGTGCGGAGCAAGCTCGGAACGAAGGTGGCGGACGAGCGCGTGACCATCGGCCATGACCCCACCGACCCCGCGCTCGGCGTGATCCCCTTCACGACCGGTGCGGTGTCGCAGCCGTACCGCCCGGTCAAATGGATAGATCGTGGAATCCTCACCGCGCTCGCCGATCCATACAGGGACTACGCGCTCTCCACCCGCACCGAGAACCTGGGTGTGATGAACAGCGGCTCGTTCCGGATGAGCGGCGGCAAAGCTACAGTCGAAGACATGATCCGCACCACGAGGCGCGGACTGCTCGTGACCCGGTTCTCCGACGCGCACGTGCTGGACAGCGGCACGCTGCTCATGACCGGCTTCACGCGCGATGGACTCTGGCTCATCGAGAACGGTGCGGTTACGAAGGCGGTGAAGAACTTCCGCTTCACGGAGTCACCCCTTTTCGTGCTCAACAGCATCGAAGCGCTGGGTGAGCCGGTGCCCGTTTTCAATCCGGTAGATGATCCCTATGCGGGGAGCGGGATCGTACCCGCGATGGTGCCATCCATCAAGGCGCGCGACTTCAGCTTCACGTCGCTCGTCGACGCGGTATAGGGACACCATGACGCGGATGCGGCGGCAATCTTCACCGGTGCGCGGCGCGCTGCGGTGCAAGCGGCGGCCGCGAGTGTCGCTCGCGAAGTCGGCGATGCGGCTGCTCACGGCGGTGGCGTGCGGGATCGCGGCGTCGCTGCTCGCCGTGGCGCTCCCGGCACAGGTGCGTTTCGAGATGCCCGATCCCGCGATACGCCTCGAGCGTTACACGACCGTGGACGACTGCCTCGCGGCTTCGGGACGGGTTCGGGACAGCGTGCAGGGGCAGGCCAC
>DATCXR010000112.1:0-17648 GCA_036565685.1 Gemmatimonadaceae bacterium | reverse complement strand
TCTGGCTCTCGGCCGTGATGGTGGCGAGCACCATCTGGATGGGGATGGGGCTGGGCGAGTACAGCCGGAGCAGCGGCGAGGAAGAGGTGAAAGTGGTGAAGGAGACGGTGAAAACGCAGGACACGGCGGTGGTGGAGTAGGAGGGCTGGTGGTACGAGTAGAACCGCCCGAAGCTGATTGCGGTCTGGCGTTGCGGCAACCGCAGGCGCATCGTCACTACCGCGATGACCCAGCTAGCAACCACGGACCCGGCATTCGAGCTGCCTGGTTCGTCACCCAACATCTCGGAAGCCGAAGCGCAACCGCCATCGGACAGACCGCCTGCGCCTTACATCTGGTGGCTCGTTCTAGCCGTCGTGTGGGTAGTATGCGCTCTCTACGCCTTCCATTTTCTCAGACGTGGCTGGGTCCCGCACGATGAGGGCACCCTCGGACAGAGTGCGGAGAGGATCCTGCACGGACAATTGCCACACCGCGACTTCGACGAGATCTATAGCGGTGGTTTGAGCTTTCTGAATGCTGCCACGTTCAGCGTTCTGGGAACCGATCTCTTCTCGCTCCGGCTGGTACTGTATGCGGTGTTCCTCGCCTGGATCCCAGCCGTGTACTACATCGCCACGCGCTTCGTGGCTCCCGTGGCCGCCGGTGCGGCGGTTCTGCTCGCGGCCGCATGGAGTTTGCCGAACTATTCGGCCGCGATGCCCTCCTGGTATAACCTATTCCTGGCGACGTTCGGTATAGCAGCGGTTCTGCGTTACATCGATGATGAGCGGGCGCGCTGGCTGGTCCTGGCAGGCATCTGTGGAGGGCTGTCCTGCATAATCAAAGTCATCGGTGTCTACTACATAGCCGCGGTGCTGCTCTTCCTGGTTTACAGAGAGCAACTGATCGCCCGCTCGTCTGACGGAGAACCTGCACGCCGCACGTGGTGGTACTCCACTTTCGTAAGCGCATCGCTTGCGCTCTTCATGGCTGCGTCAGCGGTACTGATCAGAGCTCAACCAGGCCTGCGGGAGATTGTGAATTTCCTCGTCCCCATACTTGCGCTCGGCGCGTTCATCCTGTGGCGCGAGTGGCGAGAAGGGTCGACGCTCGGCGATCTGCAGAGATTCCGTATGCTCGCCAGGATGGTGCTGCCTCTCGTCCTGGGGGTCGCAATACCAATTGCGATCTTCCTCGTTCCGTATGTACGCTCGGATTCGATTGGGGCCCTCGTCCAGGGTGTCTTCATCACACCGACGAAGCGCTTCGGCGCGGCAACCATGCGCCTGCCCCACATCACGCGTCTGCTGATTGCCATAGTCCTCCTTCCTCTATCGGGCATCGTTCCCGTGAGCAAGGACGGACCGTCTTGGATAACGCGCGTGGTGACCGGAGTTGGGCTCGTAGCCGCCCTCATTCTCGCTGGTCGCGACGGATGGGTATACCAGTACACCTGGGGAACGATGCGGGGCATCGTGCCTCTGGCGATCATCCTGGGAGTATCGCTCCTGGTTCTTCGGGAGAATCAGTTATCGCCCGACCGTCGGCAGCGGCTGCTTCTGTTGATCGCTGCGTGCGGGTTATGCGCGCTCGTCCAGTACCCCTTCGCGGCACCGGTGTACTTCTTCTACGTGGCTCCGATCGCCGTCCTGGCTGGGTTGGCTGTCCTCGCGAACTGGCAAGGACTGGGTAAGGTCGGGCCGGCGGCCATCGTGACGTTTTACATCGCGTTCGCGGTACTTCGGATACATCCCGGGTTCATCTACCAGATGGGCCTTCGGTATGCACGTTACGACAGTAGCCACCGACTAGGGTTACCTCGGGGCGGTATCGATGTTCCGCCAGCGGATTCGGCGATCTACGAACGCGTCGCAGCGTTGGTGCGCGAGCACGCCGACGGCAGCTACACCTACGCCGCGCCTGATGCTCCCGAAGTCTACTTTCTCTCCGGCAAGTCGAATCCCACGCGCACGCTCTTCGATTTCTTCGACGATCCCGCCGAACACGAGCGGCGCGTCCTGACGGCGCTCGACTCGAACAATGTGAATGTGCTGGTCGTGAACCATGCACCTCCCTTTTCCAGGGCAATGTCGCCAGCGCTCAGGCGAGAGCTTGCGAGATTGTATACCGAGAGCACTGACGTCGGACCGTTCACTGTACGGTGGCGCGAATGAGTCTCGCGACCTTCATCATGGAGCAGCCCATCGGCTATCGGCTCTGGCAGGCGCCCTTCGCCGAGCGAAAGCTCGCTCCACTCTTCTGTCATAACGACCTCGCAAGAATCCAACGCGTGCTGGACGTCGGCTGCGGGCCTGGCACCAACACTCATCACTTCGCACGAGTGGATTACCTGGGGATCGATATCAACGAGAAGTACATTGACTCGGCGCGACGCCGATATGGGCGAGCGTTCGTAGCCGCCGATGTGACCACGTATCGAGTCGCCGAAGACCAGCGGTTCGATTGCGTCCTGGTGAATAGCTTCCTCCATCACGTAGCCACGCCGGACGTGCAACGCATCCTCACGCATCTCGCGTCGCTCCTGACGCCTGATGGTCACGTCCATATTCTGGATCTCGTGCTGCCGCCTGACGCCTCCATCGGCCGGCTCCTCGCGCGGTGGGATCGAGGCGACTTCCCACGGCCGTTGAACGAGTGGGAGGGCCTCTTCGCCTCGGCATTCGAGCCCATTGTGTTCGAGCCCTACATACTGCGTGGTGCCGGGGTGGGGCTCTGGAATATGGTCTACTTCAAGGGACGCGCACGGACGTGAGCATCTCACCACCTCGGGTATCCGTAGCTATACCGCTCTATAACGAAGAGGATGGACTGGAAGAACTGCTGCGCCGGGTTCGCGCCGTCCTCGATTCCCTCCATGGCGGGCCGCACGAGATCGTGATCGTCGACGACGGCAGCGATGATAGTACGTGGGAGCTGCTGGAGATGGAGGCCGCTCGCGATACACGTCTGGTCCCGATTTCCCTTTCGCGCAATTTCGGCCATCAGGCAGCGTTGACCGCGGCGCTCGACTACGTCACTGGAGACGTGACTGTCGTGATGGACGGGGATCTACAAGACCCTCCTGAGCTCATCCCCGCGTTCCTCGAGGCATATGCCGCTGGAAATGATGTCGTGTATGCCAAGCGCGCAACGCGCACAGAAGCCTGGTGGCTACGCGCCTGCTACCACCTGTTTTATCGGCTCATAGGATCGCTGTCGAGCCTTCGCTTGCCGCCAGACACGGGCGATTTCTGCCTGATGTCAAGAAGGGTGGTGCGCGAGCTGAGGCGTACTCGAGAACGCAACCGCTTCCTCCGCGGGCTGCGCGCCTGGGTCGGATTCAAGCAAGCCTGTATCGAGGTCGATCGTCCTGAGCGCCATGCCGGGAAGAGCAAGTATGGCATCCGGAAGCTCCTCGGCCTGGCATTCGATGGCATCTTCGCGTTCTCGATCGTCCCCATACGAGCCGCGGTTCTGGTGGGTGGCATCGCGATCGCCCTATCGTCGATGTTTGCGATCTATGCGTTATTCGCGAAGTTGTTTCTCGATCAGAGCCCCCGCGGCTTTACCGCGCTGACGCTCCTCATCGTCTTTCTCTCCGGCGTTCACCTCTTCTTCGTGGGAATCATCGGGGAGTACGTCGGCAGGGTTTACGAGGAGTCCAAAGGACGGCCTATTTACATCGTGGCCAGAGCGATCCGCCGTTCGGGTACCGGGCAGGCGACGTATGGAGTGGATGACAGCCTGGGCGGGCAGCAGATTACCGAGCATTCTCTCGGTTAACAGGAAATGCAGTCGGAGTACGCCCGGAGCTATCGCGAGCTCTACGAGCGGCACTGGTGGTGGCGAGCACGCGAACGCCGCATCGTGGAGACACTGGAGCACTACTGCCCTCCGGCCGGCTGGGCGAGAATCCTCGACATCGGTTGTGGGGACGCACTCTTCTTCGATCGTCTGCTGAAATTCGGACGTTCGGTGGATGGAGTCGAATCCGACCGTCGGATCATCGACCCGGACGGGCCGCACCGGCACAGTATCACCATCTCCCCATTTGATGCTTCTTTCCAGCCGGGCAAGTTCTACTCGCTTGTCCTGATGCTCGATGTGCTGGAGCATCTGCAGGAACCTGTCGCCGCACTCGAGCGCGCCGCGAACCTGCTCGAGCCGGGTGGTCTCATCGTCGCTACGGTGCCGGCGTTCATGTCGCTCTGGACCAACCACGACGTGCTTAACCAGCATGTGACCCGGTACACGAAGCAAGGTATCCAGACTCTCGCAAGAGACGCTCGGCTCCGCCTCGATAGCGTCAGTTACTTCTTTCACTGGACATGCGCGGGCAAGCTGGCGGTGCGTGCCGTCGAAGCCGCGCTCCACCCTCCGCCGAAGTTGCCTCGCGTTCCGAACTCATGGCTCAATCGTTTTCTCTACACAGCCTGTGTAACCGAGCAAGAGCTGCTCGGACCATTCCAACTCCCGTTCGGCTCTTCGATCCTGTTCGTGGCGCGCTCGGAATCGACGGGTCTCCAGCCCCGGTAAGATGGACTCCACAGCGGAATACGATGACACTGTAGGCACGACCGACGAGCGCGAGGGATGGAGGCTCTGGCGCCCGCCAGTCGCCATCTCGATCGCTGTGGCTCTGTTGGGACTTCTCCCGATCGTGAACTGGCTTCCGGGAGGCCACTCGGCCGGGTGGTATGGAACGGCTCTCGACGGCTGGGTAAGCGGCACGACGATAGCAGTTGGGCTGGGAATAGTCCTGGCCATTCTCTCTAAGAAGCTGCGATTTCTCTGGCGCGATGATGCGCTTGCGGCCGCCACCGGGTTATGGACAGGACATCCAGCAACGGTCATCGCGGTCCTCGCGGCAGTTTCACTGGCGCTCTACATCTGGGTGGCGCTCGGGATGTTCGATGGCCGCCCGCTTCTCATCGATGAGGTAGTACAGAGCTACCAAGCGCAGATCCTAGCCAGCGGGCGGCTCTCGCTTCCAGCGTTCGCTCACCCAGAGTTCTTCAGCAGCATGCACCTGGTAGACATGCAGGGACGTGTCTACTCGCAGTTCCCTGCTGGCGGGCCCGCAATGCTTATGCTCGGTGTTCTCGTGCACGCACCGTGGCTGGCGAACCCGGTTTTCGGGGTCATGGCGGTGGTAGCATTCGCCATGTACGTGCGTACTACGGAGGCGCGTCCCGGTAGCGCCCTCGCAGCCACCGCGATATTCGCATTCGCGCCATTCGCCGCCATCATGTCGGGGTCGTACATGAACCACGTCACCTCAGTGGCTTGGATCATGGTCGCAGTTGCGGCGCTGGCCAAGGTGGTGACATCGGACGAGCCGCGTCCAGCATTCTCGTTCCTTTGCGGAATCGGGTTTGGCATCGCCGCGACGATCCGGCCAGTTGATGCTTTCGCATTCGCTCTCCCTGCCGGTGTCTGGTACCTCGTACGCGCCCTGCGCGATCTCCGGCGTTGGCGCGATGCCTTCGCTGCTGCCGCCGGAGTGGCGATCCCCGCAGCAATGCTAATGTGGGTCAACCTGCGGACGACGGGTGGCCCGCTGCTTTTCGGTTACGAGGTGCTATGGGGCGAGGCTCACCGACTCGGATTCCATTCTGCACCATGGGGAATGGCCCACACCCCGGCTCGCGGGCTCGAGTTGATCAACCTCTACTTCCTCGAGCTTCAGACGTACTTCCTGCAGACTCCCGTACCATCACTGCTTCCGGCAATCGGAGCCCTTGCGCTCTCCAGAAGGCTTGATCGCTTCGACCGGTACATGCTAACCTCGACAGCGCTCGTCGCTGGTCTCTACTTCGCCTATTGGCACAACGGCTTCTATCTGGGGCCGCGCTTCATGTACCCGCTCATGCCGCTGCTCGCAATCTGGACAGCGCGCTTCTTCCCTCTCGTGAAGGAGCGCACTGGAGGCGGCTCCGTGTACCGGGCAACCATCTTCGCAGCGATCTGTTCGGTGGCCATCGCCGCCGCGGTAAACGTGCCGGCGATAGCTACGAAGTACAGCAACGGGTTGCTTACTATGCGGTGGAACGCTGATAGTGCCGCAGCGGCAGCGGGCATCGACAGCTCCCTCATCCTGGTCCGTGAGAGCTGGGGCGCTCAGCTGGTTTCGCGACTGTGGGCAATGGGAGTCCCGCGCAGTGAGACCGAGCTGATATATCGCCGCACAGACGCGTGCAGGCTCGATACCAAAATCGACAGCCTGGAGCGCAGCGGTGTTCGAGGCGGGGCAGCAGTCGAAGCATTTTACTCGCTGCTCAGTGATTCTACACGTCTGATAGGATCCCCTCTTTCGCCGGATTCCACCGAACAACTGCTCCCCGGAAGCACCTATACCCGACGCTGTATAGCCCGTATCAACGACGATCGCGCGGGGTTCACACTCTTCACTCCTCTGCTGCTCGCACACGGCGGAGACAACGTGTACGCGCGCGATCTGCACGGCCGCGATACGCTCTTGCTACAGGCCTACCCGAACAGGAAGCTCTATCTTCTCAAGCCTGCCTCGGCGAAAATCGGCGAACCTCCCCGCTTCTACCCCCTCTCTCGCGATTCCCTGGAGCGCGCCTGGCGTGACCCTAATCGCTGACCCGCCTCAGCGGGGCAACGAGGTGCGAGCCAACACTTCATCGTCGGTGGCGGCGCGGAGCGCGGCGCCCCTTGTCGCCACCCTCGTCGCCGCCCTCGCCTTCCTCCCTATTGCCAACTGGATCACCGGCGGCAACGAGGTGGAGTCGTATCGCTCCGTCGTGAATGAGTGGCTGAACGGCGCGGCCATCGTGCTCGGCGTGGCGGTAGTACTGACGATCCTATCCCGCAAGATCTCTCCACTCTGGCGCGCCGATCTCTTCAGAGGCGTAATTGGCCTCGCTACCCGTCGCCCACTACTCACGGCAGCCGTCGTAGCGCTATTCGCCGGTGCGCTGTACTCCTTTACAGCGCTCTCGGTACTCGGCGGACGCCCGCTCAACCTCGACGAGATCGTACAGGTACTCCAGGCCCAGATCTTCACACAGGGCCGACTCTCCCTGCCGCTCTCGCCGCATCCTGCGTTCTTCAGCAGCATGAACGTCGTGGAGACGCACGGACGCTACTTCGCGCAGTTTCCCGCGGGCGGCCCGGCGATGCTAGCGATCGGCGTTCTCCTCGGCGCCACCTGGATCGTGGGTCCACTCTGCGGTGCGATCACGGTCCTGGCATTCTCGATCTTCCTCCGCAACGCTGAGCCTCGTCGCGGGGTGGCACTCGGTGCGCTCGTCCTCTTCGCGTTCGCACCTTTCGTCTTCTTCGTGTCGGGCTCGCACATGAACGACGTCACGTCGCTCATGTGGACCGCGGTGGCCATCGCTGCCATGGCCATGGTGGTTTCCTCGGACCAACCGCGGCCCGTGCTCGCCTTCCTCAGCGGGCTCGCCCTCGGCTGTGCCGCGACGATTCGACCGGTGGATGCCTTCGCCTTCGCGCTTCCTGCGGGCGTCTGGTATCTGGCGCGCGCGCTGCGCGCTCGCGAGCGCTGGCGCGACGCCGGACCCGCCGCTATCGGCGTGGTGATCCCCATGGTTGCGCTGTTGTGGGTCAATTCCCACACGACGGGCGCCCCGCTCCTGTTCGGCTACGAGGCGCTCTGGGGAAAGGCGCATAACCTCGGCTTCCACGCGGCTCCGTGGGGAACGGTGCACACCCCCGCGCGTGGACTGGAGCTGATCAACATCTACTTCCTCAAGTTGCAGACGTACGCGTACGAGTCGCCCCTCCCGTCGCTGGTGCCGCTGATCGGTGCGCTGCTGCTCACGAAGAAGCTCAGTGCCCTGGATCGTTATCTCCTCGCGGCGTCGGGGCTGCTGGTTGCGCTGTACTTCTGCTACTGGTTCGGCGGATTCTACCATGGACCGCGCTTCGTCTACTTCCTCATGCTCCCGATCGCGCTCTGGACCGCGCGCTTCCTGCCGCTGCTCGCCGAGCGCTTCGGCAGCGGAAGCGCCATTCATCGCGCCGGCGTGTACGGTCTCATCTGCGCCGGACTGATAGCGTTGGGTGTGTCGGCTCCCTTCCGCGCGCAGCTGTACGCGGCGAGTTATCCCACCACGCGCTGGGACGCCGACAGCGCTGCCGCGGCGGCCGGCGTCGAGAACGCTCTCGTTTTCGTTCGTGAGAGCTGGGGTGCCCAGATGGTCGCCCGGATGTGGGCACTCGGTATCCCGCGCAGCGACGCCGAGCATCTCTACTGGCAGTCGGATGCCTGCGCGCTCGAGGAGGGCATCCACCGCGCGGAGCAAACCGGCCTTCATGGCGAGTCGGCGCTCGATGCCCTCGATCCGCTCACCCATCCGGCGGGCGCCACGCAGCCGAGCCCATTCTCGCCAGACTCCAGCGAGCGCTACGTCCCCGGCACCGTCTACACTCCACGTTGCATGGAGCGAATCCAGGAGGATCGCGGAGGCTTCACCCTATTCGCGCCCTTCCTGCTGGCGCACGGTGGCGGCAACATCTACGCGCGCGATCTGGGCGAGCAGAACGCGCTCCTCATGAAGCAGTATCCTGACAGGCCGGCCTACCTGCTCAAGCCTGTGTCATCCGATGTAGGAGCGCCGTTCAGGTTCTACGCCCTCAATCGCACTCCTCCTGCGTTATCAGCCGCGACCCACGCTGATAGGTGAGGTACGAGTATCCCCACTCTAGCAGTACGCTCGCCCTGTTGCGGAAGCCGGCGAGATACAGGATGTGCACGAATAGCCAGAGCCACCACGCCACCCATCCCGCCACCTGCAGCCGCCCGAAATCCGCGACTGCCTTGTTTCGCCCGATGGTCGCGAGGTTTCCCTTGTTGAAGTAGTGAAACGGCTCGCGCTCCTTTCCGCGCAGCGAGCGGATGATGTTCTTCGCCGCCCAGCGACCTTCCTGCATCGCGGCCGGAGCGACGCCGGGAACGAGCTCCCCGTTGGGTTGCCTGAACGCCGCCTGATCGCCCACCACGAATACTTCCGGATGCCCCGGGATGGACAGGTCGGGCTCCACGATCACCCTCCCCTGCTTGTCCACCGGTGCACCGAGCGACTCGCCGGTGTACGACGCCTCGTTCCCCGCCGCCCAGAACACAGTGCGGGCCGGGATGAATTCCTCGCCCACGTACACGCCCAGAGGTGTGATCCTGGTGACGAGCGAGCCGGTGTGCACCTCCACGCCCAAGGCCTGCAGGTCGTGTAGCGCGCGCTCCGACAAGCTCTCCGGGAACGACGGCAACACCCTCGGGCCGCCCTCGAGCAGTATCACCCTGGTCTTCATGGTGTCGATCCGCCGGAAGTCGGCGCGCATCCCGTAGTGCGCCACCTCGGGGATCATTCCCGCCAGCTCCACGCCGGTGGGACCGCCACCCACGATCACGAAGGTGAGCCACTCGTTCACCTTCACCGGATCGTCGCTCTTCTCCGCATTCTCGAAGGCGAGGAGAAACCGGCGCCGGATCTCCCGCGCATCCTCGATGTTCTTGAGCCCGGGCGCCAGCTGCTCCCACTCGGGATGACCGAAGTACGAGTGCGACGCCCCGGCCGCGATGATGAGGTAGTCGTACGGCACCTCTCTCACGCCAGTGCCGCCGTCCGCGACCACCACCTTGCGCTCCACGTCCACGCTGTGCACGTCGGCCAGCAGCACGGTGGTGTTCTTCTGCTTCCTCACCAGCGATCGTATCGGCGAGGTGATGTCACTCGGCGCCAATACCGACGTAGCCACCTGGTAGAGCAGCGGCTGGAAGAGATGATGGTTGGTGCGGTCGAGGACGAGGATGTCCGCCTCGTCCGCCTTCCTGAGCTCCAGCGTCGCGTACAGGCCCGCGAACCCCGCTCCTATCACCACCACTCGCGGCCGATTGGGATTCGGTGCAGCCCAGTCGTGGAGGACCGGTCGTGCCATAGACGAGGTCATGGTGTAGCAGGCATAGGAAACAGGAAACAGGAAACAGGGAACAGGAACAGCTGCGAGGGGAGAGGCTCCTCACCATGAGCTCTTACCTGTTTCCTGTTTCCTGTTTCCTGTAGTTCACTGCTAGCTGCTCTCTGCTCCCTGCTTCCCATTTTCACTCCCATCACCCCATCGGCACCGCCTCGCCTCTCACCAGCCTTCCCTCTGCGTAGCGGGCACCCACGGTGATCGCGAGCACGAGTCCGATGAGGAGAACGCTGTACGCCGCCGCGGTCCCGAAGGCGAAGTTTCTCAGCTGGCCCAGGATCTCCATGGAGATCGGCCGGTTGGCGTGCGTGAAGAGCACGACGCTTGCCACGAACTCGCCAACGGCAGTGATCGCCGCAAGCATCGCGCCCGCTACCAGGCCGGGGCGTGCCGCAGGGAGGATCACCCTGCGCATGGTAAGCCACCAGCTTCCGCCCAGCCCCCGCGCCGCATCCTCGAGCGATGGGTCCATCTGCTTGAGCGAACCCTCCGTGGCGCTCGCCACGAGCGGTATGCCGCGGATGAAGTAGGCCAGCGGCAATATCCAGAAGGTGCCCACCAGTAGAACGCGTCCCAGCGCGGGTGCGTTCCTGTCGAAGGTCGAGGCGAGTCCTATCGCGATGGCCGTGGCCGGCAGTGCCCAGGGCAAAGACACGAGGATCTCCAGCAGACGTCGCCCGGGGAAGCGCCGGAGCACTATGAGGTACGCGGCCAGGAAGCACACGATCACATTCGCCGCGGTGGCGATCGCCGCCATCACCACGCTGTTCCGGATAGGTACCCAGAGCTGGCTGTCGGTGGCAAGGCGGCGGAAGTTGTCGAGCGTGTACTCGGGTGGCAGCACCTGCGTGGTCCACGTACCGTCACGCGCGAACGACACCAGCACCACCATTGCGTGCGGCAGGATGAGCACTATGACGAGCAGCGCACCGAGCAGTGGAGCGAGCACCCTGCTCATCCGAGACTGGAGCGGCGCTCTCCGCGTGACACCCTTTCCCGAGAGCACGTAGCTCCTCCTCTGCTCGAACCAGCGCAGCCCCAGGAGCGCGAGCACCGCGCTCACCGCCAGCACGGTGGTCTCCACGTACACCATTCCCATGGCTCCGTTGAGCTTCGACGCCACTATCTGCGTGGAGAGCACGCGCACGCCGCCGCCGAAGATGTAGGGCGCGGAGAAGCTCCCGAGCGCGCTCATGAAGACGAGGAGCATGGAGCCCGCGATCGCCGGCGTCAGCAGCGGGAGAGTCACGCGGCGCAGGCGCTGCAGGCGCGATGCGCCCAGACCGGCGGCCGCTTCGTCGAGCGAGTCGTCCATCCGCTCGAGCCCCGCGGACACGAACAGGAAGACGTACACGTACATCGTGTACGCGTGCACGAAGATGATCGCGCCCACACCGTTGAGAGTCCACGGTGGCTGGTCGAGGCGCAGCAGCTCCTGTACGGAGCGCGTGATCACACCGCTCTCGCCATACAGGAAGAGAAACGCTACCACTCCAACCAGCGGCGGGAGCGCGGCCGGGAGCGTGGCGGCGGCACTCAGGATGCGCCGCCCTCGGAACTCGTAGCGCGTGAGCAGGAAGGCGAGCGGGATTCCCACCAGCAGTGCCGCTATCACCGAGCCCACCGCGATCACCAGCGTGGTGCGCAGCGCCTCCATGTCGCTCGGGCTCGCGACGAACTCCCTCCAGTAGCGCAGCCCATGCTCGAAGCTGGACGCCACGATGGACACGTTGGGGAAGACGACGGTCCAGAGAAGGATGAGGAGAATCGCGGCCGGAAGAACGTACCGCCGCATCGAGGCGGTGCGCGCCCCGCGCGAAGCGCGCACCGCTGTCGTGGCCGTACCCATCAGACCACCGCCACCGGCTCGCGCGAGATGGTGACCGCCACGCGATCGCCCTCGCGCACCGCGCGCTCGGTGCCGTGGACTTCGAGCTCCACATCGCTCTCCACCTTCACCCGGAAGGCGAGCGAGGCGCCGGCGAAACGGCGGCTCGTGACCACGCCAGGCCATGAATCCGGCGAGCCGGGCGGCACGAGCACGAGCCCATCCGGTCGCAGGACGGCCAGCACTTCCCTGCTATCCCGCACCGCCGGCGACGCGGTGGCAGCCACGCGCTGCGCCACGCCGCCGAGCGTCATGGTAGCGGTACTCCCATCGAACTCCGCGGGAACGAGCACCGACCGCCCTATGAACTCGGCGACCTCGCGGGATGCGGGCCGGTCGTAGAGATCTTCGGGCCTCCCCACCTGAAGGAGTCGCCCATGCCGGAGGAGCGCCACACGATCGGCCACCGCGAAGGCGTCTTCCTGATCGTGCGTCACGAAGAGCACGGTCACGCCACGACCACGGAGCGTGCGACGCAGCTCCTCGCGCATCGCGGTACGAAGCGTGGGATCGAGGTTCGAGAGCGGCTCGTCCAGGAGCAGCACCGGCGGCTCGATGATCAGCGCCCGCGCCACCGCCACGCGTTGCTGCTCGCCGCCCGAGAGCGACTGCACCTGGCGATCCGCGGCGTCCCCCAGTCCCACGTTCTCCAGCGCGCGCTCGGTGCGCGCGCGCCGCTCGCGCCGGTTCACGCCGCGCGCCTCGAGGCCGAAGGCCACGTTGTCGCCAACGGAAAGGTGCGGGAAGAGCGCGTAGTGCTGGAATACCATCCCGAAGCTCCTGCGCTCGGGCGGGAGAGCGGTGATGTCGCGCCCCTCGAGAAGAATCCTCCCCGCGTCAGGGCGCTCGTAGCCCGCCACCATGCGCAGAGTGGTGGTCTTCCCCGAACCGCTCGCGCCGATCAGTGCGAGCAGCTCCCCGCTCGCGACATCGAGCGAGAGATCGTCCACCGCCGCCGCCTTCGCACCGAAACGGCGCGTCAAGCCCACGAGCGAGAGCGAAGCGGGAAGCGACGGATCAGCAGCCGCCGCTCCCCGCTCGGATTCCCGCACTTCTCTCACCGCTTCGATCCTCGGTGGCCCCCTCTTCTCGCTCCCAGTCCTCATCTACGGTTGCGGATGTGCGAGTCCCAGTAGCGCATCCACTCGTCCAGATGCTCCGCGAGCATTTCCCGGTCGAGCGGCATGGGCTTGATCCGCTCCTTGGCGTCGCGCATCCATTGCGGCAGCGAATCTACCGGGATGTCGGTACGAACCGGGATGCGGAGGAACTTGCTGGCCGCAGCGATCAACGCCGGAGGCGTGGTCACGAACTCGTAGTACTCCTTCGCCAGCTGCGCGTGCTGCGTCCCCTTCACTATCGCGATCCCGTCCACGAGAATCGGTGTTCCGCTCTCCGGGATGACGTATTTCACCGGGATGTTATAGCGCTCCTGGAGCGTAGCTATGTCGGGCATGTCCCAGAGCGTGACGAGTCCCTCCTGCCTCCCGAGCTTCTGGTAGAGGATCGTGGGATTGAGTGTGTACTCCTTAGTGTTGGCGTCGAGTTTCCGCAGCCACTCGTATCCCTGCTCCGGCGACCCGGTCTCGCGGACGCTCCGGAGGATCATCGCCCCGAAGATCGCGCGCATCGTCCCCGAAGCTATCGGATCGCGGATGAGGATCTTCCCCTTCCACCTGGGATCCAGAAGATCGTCCCAGTCCTTCGGCGCCTCCGCCTCGGTGAGCGCCTGACTGTTGTACGCGATAACTTCCGGAGTGAGATACGTCCCGTACCAGAGGTCGCCCTTTCCCCTCCCCTCCTCCGGCACCGCCCCCGCCCACGTGGGCTTGTACGCATCCAGCAACCCCTCTCGCCCCGCCCGCTCGAAGATCTCCTCCGGCGCGCCGAACCACACATCGGCCTGCGGATTCGCCCTCTCACTCCTCAGCCGGTCGATGATGTCCTGCGACCCCATGTCCACCCACTGCACATCCACGTCCGGATGCGCCTTCTCGAACTCCGCCTCGTAATACTCGAGCAGATCCTTCCCGTGCGGCGAGTATACGGTGAGGACGGTGCGACCGTCGGAGGCGCAGGCGGAGAGGAGGAGAAGCAGAAGTACAGGGTTCAGGAGGCAGGGTTCAGGGTTCAGGAACTGCCTGAGGATCGAGATCCATACTCCTAGGCAGTACCTGAACCCTGAACCCTGAACCCTGAACCCTCGCCTCACCTCCCCCTCCCGGCACCGAGCAGATTGAGCATCAGGCGCGCGCCGCCGGCGTTGCCGGCGGGGAGTTGGCGGAAGAGGGAAAGAGTGGTGTAGACGTAACTGCCCTGGCCGTACGGAGTCACCAGGATCGCGGCATCGTTGGGCGGCTCGTCGGGATCGTGCATCTCGAGGAGCGCAGTATAGTGCGAGTCGAAGGTGGTCGGCATGTAGACCGAGCGCTCCTGCACCCACCCCTTCCAGTCGTCGGGACCGATTCGGTTGGGCCACGTGAGCAGCGGACTCTCCGGCTTCAGCACCTTCACCGGTGCGTTCTCATCGGTCACGCGTGCGGCGGGACGCGAGAGCGTCACGGGATATGGCATCATGCCGGGGCTGGCCATCTCGTACTGACCATACTGCACCACGAGCGTCCCGCCGCGCTGGACCCAGCGGAGGAGCCGCGCGTTGTTCGCCGTCAGCTCGGGGTGCGACTGATAGGCGCGAGTACCCACGACGATCGTGGTGAAGCGCGAGAGATCGGCCGATGCGAGCGTCGCCGGATCTATCAGCGTGAGCGGGACGCCAAGCTCGCGGAGCGCCGGCGCGACGTTATCGCCAACTCCCTGGATGTATCCGACTCTCAGCCCGGGCGGCAGCGCTGCATCCACAGCGTGAATGGCGATGGACGCCTCGCGGTACATGTTGCGCGGACGGATGTGCTCGTAGTCTATGGGGACGTAACCCATATCGAACGTCTCACCGCCACTCCGCACCGAGGCGGACAGGCGGTGCTCTCCGGCCGGCAACGTGCCGCGCACCGTGAACGCGAAGGTCGCCGAGCTGTCCAACCCCGGCAGAGCGATCGTGCGCGTCGCGGAATCGGCGGTCAGACCGGCAGGCAGACCGAGCGAGAGCGTCGCGCTGCGCTCCGATATGGCCGAATAGAGCCTCACCCTGATGGTTCGCTCGATGGGCGCGCCGGCCCGCGCCAGCGCCACGGTTCTGTCCAACGTGACCGAGACGGGCGGTACAACTATCAGCGGCCGCCGCACCTCGCCGCGCACGGGATCTCCGTACACGTGCACTACCGGTACCTCGGTCTCCACGGCGCCGTCATCGAAGAGCAGGCGCACGGTCGGACCGAGATTGCGGGAGTCCTCGCTCCTCCCGTCGAGCGGCACGGTGAACATGTCGCCGCGCCTGGGAGTCACCAGCCACCACGGGCGCGAGAGCGAGTCGCCGTGCACGTAGATCGTGGCCACGTAAGCGCTGTCGGGAGCGATCACCACTCCGCTCGAGCCGTTCGCGGTGGTGCGCGTGCTCCCCGACCCGGTAGCGGCGCTGGCAAGTGCCATCGGCGCACCCGGCCGCGGCACTCGCACGGCCACCGGCAGTTTCCCCCTGTTGTAGACCGCGACGCTCACCGCTACCGAATCGCCGAGCGCCACGAAATCGCGATCGACCGTCGCCTCGACCGCTATCCCGCGCGCCATGAGCAACGCTTTCGTGGTGCGTGCGAGGCCGTCGGCCACGGACGACTGCACGTCGGGATTGGGGCGCGGAGACTCGCGCTCGGCTGCCGCCAGCGCCGCCAAAGAGGCATGCACGCGGGTGAGCGCATCCACGTCCGTGGAGGGATCGAAGAGGTCGACTTTCTCGCGCACGTCCTTCGCTGCCGCGACCAGTCGCGAGACGATCGCGCGCTCCTCGGGGCGCGACACCAGCGAATCGAGGCGAGCCCACGTCGTGTCTATGCCGGCGAAGATCGAGCGCTCCCTCGCGGGATCGCCAGGTGCGCTCACACGCGACGCCTCTCGCTTCACCGATCCGGTGATCGATCCGAGCTGCGCCACGCGCCCGAAGCCCTGCGACTTGTGCTGCGACCTGCTGAGTGCCGCGAGCTCCGCGTACGACTCGCCAAGGAGCGGATCGAACTTGCCCGCGTTGTAAGTGAAGGTCGCACCCTCGCCACCCCAGTACGATCGGGCACGGTAGAACTTGAGCGGCGCCCACGGGCCCAGACCGGCGGTGGCACTCCGAGGGAAGCGCACGGTGTCCACGGCCGCGTCGAACGCCTCGCGCGCCACTATGCCGGCCACCTGGTGCTGCCCGTGCCCGTCGCGCGGCGTCCCGGAGAATACCGAAACGATGACGTGTGGACGGAACGCCCGCACCACGGTCACCACATCGCTCAGTACAGAGTCGTGCGGCCAGTGCTGGAAGCTCTCGGCCGCGCTCTTGGAAAAGCCGAAGTCGTACGCGCGCGTGAAGTACTGGTGAGCACCATCGAGGCGCCGAGCCGCGAGCAGCTCTTCGGTACGGATGACGCCGAGCGCCTCCCCGAGCTCGTTCCCGATGAGATTCTGTCCGCCGTCGCCGCGCGTGAGCGAGAGATACGCGACGTCGGCGTGCTCACCCTTCGTGAGCCATGTGATGAGCCGCGTGTCCTCGTCGTCCGGGTGTGCCCCGATGAGCAGCACCCGCACCGAAACCCCCAGCCCCTCCACCAGCTCTCCGAGCGCCGCCGCCCCCCCTTCCCCCGCCACCCGCGTTTGCGCCTCGCTGCACCCGGGAAGTGCGAGCGACCAGGCGAGGAGGAAGGAGAGTGCTTTCAGTCGGGACATGAGAAGCAGGGTTCAGGGTTCAGGGTGCAGGGTTCAGGAACCGCCAGGGTGCAGGGTTCAGAGTTCAGAGTTCAGGAACTACCTCGGGGAATCGATCCCCAGTCCGAGGTAGTCCCTGAACTCTGAACCCTGCACCCTGAACCCTGGCCGCTAACGCGCCGCCACCGCCTGCATCGCCATGACCTCCGCAACGATTGCGGCTTGCTGCTCCGTGTGCGCCGAAGCGTACCCCTCGGCGGGGCTGGCACGCTCCGGCCTACCAACATAGCGGATCGGCACACTGTTCCCGACCGCGGCGCGGAGACGCGGAGCGACGAAGGTCCATGCACCGGCGTTCTTCGGCTCCTCCTGCGCCCACACGACTTCCTCCACGCCGGGGTAGCGCTCCAGCACCGCCGTGATCGCCTCGTGCGGCCAGGGGTAAAGCTCCTCCACGCGGACTATCGCGAGCTGCGGCGACCGCTCGGCACCAGCGAGATCGTAATAGAGCTTCCCCGTGCAGAAGACCAGGCGCCGGACCTGATCTGGTGCGACCGCGTCCGACGGATCGTCTATCACCGGGCGGAAAGAGCCGCTGGTCAGCTCCGCGAGATGCGAGGCCGCCTCGGGGAGACGGAGCAGACTCTTGGGCTGCATTAGCACCAGCGGTCGGCGCTCGGCGAGCAACGCCTGCCGGCGCAGGATGTGGAAGTACTGAGCCGGCGTGGTTGGATACGCCACGCGCAGGTTGTGCTCGGCGCAGAGCTGCAGGTAGCGCTCGAGCCGCGCGCTCGAGTGCTCGGGCCCCTGCCCTTCGTAACCATGCGGGAGGAGTAGCACGACGCCCGAGTTCTGCCCCCACTTGGCCCGATCCGACGCTATGAACTGGTCTATGATGGGCTGCGCGACGTTGGCGAAGTCGCCGAACTGCGCCTCCCAGAGAACAAGCGCCGCGGGGCACGTGACCGAGTACCCGTACTCGAAGCCCATGCAGCCCTGCTCGGACAGCGGGCTGTTG
>DATCXR010000094.1:0-1446 GCA_036565685.1 Gemmatimonadaceae bacterium | reverse complement strand
CCCCCGCACCCCCGTCCCATCCCTCCGGCCGCCGAGTGCCGTTCGTGCGCGAGGCGCCGCGTACGAGCGACGGCAGCTCGTCCGGCTCCTGCACCAGGCGGTTCGTCCCCTCAGTGATCGTGATCGGACGCTCGGTGTTGGGACGCAGAGTGAGACAGGGGACGCCGAGCGCGGTGGTCTCTTCCTGCAGGCCGCCCGAATCCGTCACCACCACGTGCGCGCCGCTCACGAGGTCGAGCATCTCGGGGTACGCCAGCGGCTCCATCAGCTCCACGCTCCCCATCTCGAGCGCGAGCTCGTTCAACCTCTGCCGCGTCCGTGGATGGACGGGGAAGATCACGCGCCGCTCGTGCGCTACCTCGGAGAGCGCTCCCGCGATCGCGCGAAGCCGCTCGGGAACGTCCACATTGCTCGGGCGGTGCAGCGTCACGGCCACCGCCTCCCGATCGCTCACCCCCAACCGCTCGCGGAAGCCGCTCCTCTTCGCCGCGTCGAGCGAATAGAAGAGCGTATCGATCATCACGTTCCCCACGAACGCGATCTCTTCGTCGGGCTCGCCCTCCGCGCGCAGCGTTTCGTCGGCGTCGCGCGAGGGCGTGAGCAGAAGGTTCGCCAGCCGGTCGGTGACGATCCGGTTGATCTCTTCCGGCATCGTACGATCATTGCTGCGGAGTCCCGCTTCCACGTGCGCCACCTTCACGCCGAGCTTCGACGCCACGATCGCCGCGGCCATGGTGGAGTTCACATCGCCGTAGACGACCAGCCAGTCGGGCTTATGCTCGATGAGCACCGGCTCGAGCCCGACCATCACGCGCGCCGTCTGCGCCGCGTGGCTCGCGCTCCCGACGCCGAGGTTGATGTCGGGTGCGGGGATGCCGAGGTCGCGGAAGAATCCTTCGGAGAGGGACTCGTCGTAGTGCTGCCCCGTGTGCACCACCACCTGATCGAGGCCGACCGCGCGCGCGGCACGGTGCACGGGCGCGAGCTTGGGGAAGTTCGGGCGCGCGCCCACTACATGCAGGAGCTTCACTGGAAGATGAATTTCGGAGGGAGTAGCTGGAGCACCGGTGCGCCTTCGGGCGCGCTCGCCGCGGTGCGGTCACGTACGCTACCCGGCCAGGGGCATGGAATCAAGGACGAGCGCGGCTCCGCGGACGCTCGGCGGCAGGCGGAATACCTGCAATGCCGGTGCATGAGTCCATATGCATCGTTGCCCCCTACGGCAGCGCTCACGAGTGGTAGCGCGATCTCCGACGAGCTAAGATTTCCTGATGTAAGCCGTCCTTATCCGCCGAAACAGTCGCGCGTGAACGAGCGGAACGCACAAAGGCCCAACGTCGAGGGCGTGATCCTTGCCCGCTACCATGCTTCCATGAGCGATACCGTCACCCTCACCCTCCGCTCCGCGCTCGACACCATAGTCGAAGCCGAGTCGATCGTCCCCGA